>JAFZFR010000024.1 GCA_017555805.1 Alistipes sp.
ACGCCGATGGTACTGCCTATTTAGGTGGGAGAGTAGGTAGCCGCCTCTTCAAGCCGAGTCCTAACAAGGGCTCGGTTTTTTTGTATATGTATGTCATCAGTCGCTGGATGTAGTCACTCCTCCTGGGCGGCTTGAAGAGTCGGCTAACGCCGCTCATATTGACATTCCCTCCCCTCTGTCCCCTCCCTTTGGCAAAGGGAGGGGCTCTTGTCTTTGTCGCAGAGTGTTTGCTCCTTTTCTTTTTGCATATAGCACCATATCTTTTGCACAAGACTTAAAATGGCAGTAGGGCTGTACGGCGCGTACTATCCCTACTGCCATTTTTACGCTATGCACAAAACCTACGGCACTCTCTGCAAAAATCAAGAGGAGCAAGATGGTGCTATTTGCAAAAAGACACGCACCTGGTTATCTCCCCTGAGGGCGGCTACTTACTCTCCTATGTGGATGGGGTTGTTGCGAGTGGCGCTGTTGTAGGTGTTATGTACCTTATATATATTATATCTTCGGCGGATTTAGCGAGTATCGTTGGGGTGGTGGAGAATAAATTTCTGCGAATATTGTCATTATAAGAAAATATTTGCTATCTTTGTATAGGTTGTCGGATAGGCAATCTTTTATTGGTGGCATTTAGGCTATTGTTGTTGACAAGTAAAACGACCAAATTTATATTACGAACAAACAATAGGCACATTAAATGCTCACGCCGTTTGGCGTGGGTGTGCTTATGTTCGTATATGGGTACTTGGTCGTCCCATCTTGTCAAATAAGCGTGCCCGCGTTTCTCTTTTTTTGAAAGTTAAACAAGTGCCATCTGTTGGTTACGATATTTTGTTTAACTTAAAAATCTACAATTATGAAAAAGTTATTCTTATTGTTGGCTGCTGCAATTTGCGTGGCATCTTCTGCATCAGCGCAGACTCCTATCAAGTATCAGGGTGAGGTTGATTTAGGTTTTTCTCTTGGAGTAGGCGAGTGGGCTATTAACCGCGTGAATGTTCACACAATTCACGGAGCGAAGATTGGCGATTATTTCTCGGCGGGTATTGGTTTGGGTACTGATATTTATGTAGTAAAGGGAGCAGAAGCTGATTTGATGGTTCCTGTATACCTTAATGTAAAGGGTTATTTACCAACAAAGACAAAGGTTACACCATATGCGTCTTTTGATATTGGTGGTGGTTTTGGCGCTTCAGAGTATGTAAAGGGTTTGTCTGGAGTTATGCTTTGCCCTGCACTCGGTTTGAAGGTGGGAATGTTCAAGGCGCAACTTGGATATCATGTGCAGAAACTTTCTGATTCTGGTGTTAGTGTCGGTATGAGTGCTCTCCAGTTGAAGATGGGTGTGATGTTCTAATTACCACACATTGAATAGACAAACGGCGGTCTATTAGGACTGCCGTTTTTGATTTAAAGATTATTTTGACAGATAACAGAAACTAAATATTTATTCTTATCTTTGTTATTGCGTTAGTTATAAAACTATAGCAGAAGAATTTTATTAACTCTAAACAATTACAATTATGAAGAAACTATTTATTTTGTTGGTGGCAGTATGTGTTGCGTCGTCGGCGATGGCGCAGGCGCCTGTGAAGTATCAGGGTGAGTTCGATCTGGGTTACTCGTTTGGTGTGGGTACGCTCTCGTCGGGTCGCGTGAATGTTCACACAATTCAAGGAATCAAGGTCGGCGACTACTTCTCTACGGGTGTAGGTATTGGCGCTGATTATTATATCTCGGGTCAGGATATGACCATTCCGCTCTTCTTGAACTTCAAGGGTTACATCCCTACGAAGTCGAAGGTTACACCTTATGCGTCGCTCGACCTCGGTACTGGCATTGGCGTAGCGGGCATTTTCAAGAAGGAGACTGGTTTGATGCTTACCCCTGCGGTGGGTGTGAAGATAGGAATGTTTAAGGTGCAGGCGGGTTACAACCTCCAGCAACTTACTGAGTCGGCTGTGAGCCTCAATTTCCACGCGTTGCAGATAAAGGCGGGTGTGGTATTCTAATCTGAACGCCTCATATACATATATGACAAACGGCTGCCCTGATGGACAGCCGTTTTCTTTGAACCGCAGTAGTAACGCGTACTACTTTGAAATGCGACGCTCCTTGATACGAGCCTTCTTACCTGTGAGGTCACGCAAGTAGTAGATACGAGCGCGGCGTACAACACCATACTTGTTCACCTCGATCTTGTCGATGTGTGGTGAGTAGAGAGGGAAGATACGCTCAACGCCTACACCGTTAGAAATCTTACGGATTGTAAACATCTTTGTCTTGCCTGTACCCTTGATCTGGATAACTACACCACGGAAGCTCTGCAAACGCTCCTTGTTACCCTCGATAATACGGTAAGTTACGGTGATTGTATCACCAGCACCAAACTGTGGAACATCAGCCTCGCCCTTTGCCCACATCTGCTCGTTCACGAGCTTAATGATTGCATCTTTGTTCATTGTTGCAACAAATTATTAAAAATTAATCGTTCAACATTATCGCTGCGTAAGGTTTACCATACTGCCCATTGGCTCATAATCCCGAGCACTGCTGCCTCGCGGCATCGTCGCTCATTTAACCTTATGCCCTATATAAGAGGTTGATACGGAGTGCAAATGTACGCACATAAATTCAAAAATCAAAATGCAGATTGGCAAAAAAGGTATTTTCTGCGTTATACTCATCCTCAAAATCCTCATTTACATCCAGTAAACTGCGGTTTCTCGGATTTCGCAAGCCTTGAAACTACACTTTTTATCCAATCTGTCATATTCACAGCCAGCATTTAGGGCGAGGGTATTCTTGTGAGTGATTTATCATCGGTGGCGGGCGGGGGTGACGCGCTCAAGGCGCGTTATGCCACCGATGATACGCCCCAAAGGGCGTGCTAGGGAACAAAAATCCCCAACCTGATGGGTCGGGGAGATATCTTTTTCTACTGCCAGCACATTGCGATGATATTCACAGCGGCGGCGAGGAGCATCAGTCGGTAGAGTGTTTCGGTAAAGCCTATGCCCATACGCACGAAGATGAGCGGCACGAGCATCGATACGGGCAGGGCTATCAGGGCGAAGATTGTCGCGGTGCAACTTGGCAGCAGGAACATAGCGATGCACGCCACCAGCAGCAACGAGTTGAACTGCATCACCGCGCGTGAGTTAATCTTCAGCGAGTAGCGGTCGGAGATGACCAGCGACACCGCGCAGAGCACCATCATGATAACCACGCCCAGGAGGATGATACTGGCGGGGTTGAGTGTTGAGAACAACTCAAACTCGCTCGGCGTGAGCATCGAGTCATATATCTGCTGCACAGGGCCTAGGAACTCTACGCCCGCACACCAACTCCAGTAACATACTGCCAGAAGCGGGAATATGAGGCTACTCACAGCCACCACCCACTCTCGCCACGAGTGGTGCAGCGCAAGCACCAGCAGGGGCATCACGACATAGAATATTGCTGCGGGGGCGCAGACCAGCGGGATAGCACCATAGAAGAGCATCGCCAGCGAGAGGTCACCGAAACTCTTTGTACGCATCACGCCGCGGTGCAAGTACTTTGTGCCGTTGAGCATCAGCAACATAGCCACGCTGCTCACCAGGTAGTCGCCGCTCACCATCACCGCCGTAGCCATCACGCCCAGTACGGGGATAGCCATCAGCGTGTAGGCGGGGTAGATTGAGTACTTCGCAGCGTAGCGACCCACGCTCAAGCCCGCGAACATCGCCGAGCCCGCCCAGATGAGAGCCGAGAGGGTAGGGATGCGCTCCTGCAAGTTTTGCAGAATCGAGCCTATGGGGGTTGCGGTGTTGGCTATCGCCTCGTCGCCTGCGGGCTGCAACAATGAGCGCAGGGTCGATGCGATGACAATCACGAGAAGCGTCGCCGCTAAATCTAAAATTCTATGTTGTGTTACTTTTTTCGCTGCCATCTCTAAAGCACGACAATTTCTTCAGTCGTAGTTACAAAATTACGAAAAAACGGAATATCAAGAAAAATATTTGTAACTTTGTTGTGCTATGCTTGAAAATTTCTATCAAACAGACCTCATCGAGGCGGGATGCGACGAGGCGGGACGCGGATGTCTTGCCGGTAGTGTCTTTGCGGCGGCAGTGATTCTCCCGCCCGACTTTCACCACCCTCTGCTCAACGACTCGAAGCAGATGACCGAGCGCCAGCGCGAACTCTTGCGTGGCGTGATTGAGCGCGAGGCTGTGGCGTGGGCTGTGGCGGAGGTTACGGCGGAGCGAATAGACCAGATAAACATCCTCAAGGCGTCGTTTGAGGGTATGAACCGCGCGGTGGAGATGCTCAAGGTGCGCCCCGAGTTTCTCGCCATCGACGGCAACCGCTTCTATCCTGCGACCGACATCCCATTTGCCTGCATCGTCAAGGGTGACGGTAAGTATGCCGACATCGCGGCGGCATCGGTGCTCGCCAAGACCCATCGTGACGAGTATATGCTGCGCTTGCACGAGGAGTATCCGCAGTACGGCTGGGCAAGCAACAAGGGTTATCCGACGAAGGCGCACCGCATCGCAGTGCGTGAGTTCGGCCTGACGCCCTACCACCGTAAGACCTTCAACTGCGACCCCCAGCAGATGGAGTTGTTTTAACTGGGGCGCAAGGTTCTAACTTGGTAGAGTATAAAAATCAGAGGTGTCGAATTTTGTTCGACACCTCTGATTTTACTTCAACTCAATCAGCTCGATGGCTGTGCCCTCCTCCTCGATGAAGGCGATAATCATATTGCCGCAATCCATGGCAGGCAACAAAATCTTTGTTCCCTCCAGCGCAGCGTTGATATCCTCCACATTGTAGGCGATGTGTGCGCGGCTCTGGATAAGTGAGTGCATAGGGCTGTCAGCCTCGAAATACAAAAACTCCAACTTGTTAGGGCTTGCTGTGTGGTCGGTGATGTGCACCTTCAGTGGCTCGATGTAGGCCATACCCTCCATCTTCTCCTCTACGGGGATGCCGAAGTGACTCAATGTTCTCATAGTGTTAGTATTTTATAGGTTTGCCAATTCAAAGTTAATAAAATATAATGGAATTATCTACTTTAGTGTTGTACAGAAAAATAAATATCGTCATTCCACATTTTCGCATCCACCAACCATTGCAGTAGTTTATAAGAGTCTATGCGGAAA
>JAFZFR010000025.1 GCA_017555805.1 Alistipes sp.
TCACTGGCACGCGCAACTCAATGCCCTCGCCCGCGCGGAGGATGCTCAACAAGACGGTGTCGCCCTTATGTGCTGGGAGTATCTCCTCGGTCATAGCCTCGACATCAATTCTATCAATTCCGTTGCAAGCGACAACCTCGTCACCCGCCTGCAATCCCGCCTCAATGGCAGAAGGCGCAGCAACGGAATCAACCACAAATGGCACGCGCAACATATACAAATCCTCATACTCCTTGTTGCGGCGCATAGCCACCAACTCATCGAATGGGATAGTAAACTCAACTCGCTCGCCCTCGCGATTGACAACTACTGTGCGGTCGCTCTCGGTGAGAATCAACATCTGACGAATATCGTTCACATCGTCAATCTCGACGCCATCAATCGACACAATCTTATCGCCATCCTTGAAGCCCATATTCTCCGCCGCAGCGTTGAAGTTGTAGCCCCACTTAACATCCTCGTTCGCGAGGTAACTCTCGCCCCAAGTGTAGCGGATGCCAGTATAGATCATCATCGCAAGCAGGACATTCATCACAACACCTGCAACCATCACGCAGAAGCGCTGCCACGCTGGCTTGGCGCGGAACTCCCAAGGCTGCACGGGCGCCTGCATCTGCTCGAGATCCATACTCTCGTCAATCATTCCCGCAATCTTCACATATCCGCCCAGTGGCAACCAACCCACACCATACTCGGTCTCGCCGCGCTTCCACTTGAAGAGCGAGAACCAAGGGTCAAAGAATATGTAAAACTTCTCTACTCGAATCTTAAAGATGCGTGCCACGATGAAGTGACCGAACTCGTGAATCGCCACCAGAAGTGACAGACTCATAAAAAACTGAACTACTTTGATTAATATTTCCATCGTATAAAACTAATTTTTATTCCTTTGCTAACTATCTTCGGTGGCGGGGGGGGGTGACGCGCAAAGCGCGTTACGCCACCGAAGATATAGGCTAAAGCCTGATTCTTTAATAAATTCTAATTCCTGTTATCTCTACTTCAACTTCAAGTACTCTGCCGCCAGGGCGCGTGACTCGTCGTTTGAAAACTCATAATCCTTGAGCGTTGGGTGTTCGATGAATGTAGCACGGCTCAACGCATACTCTATCGAGGCGGTGATGTCGGGGAAACGACACTTACCCGCGAGGAATGCCGCCACAGCCACCTCATTCGAGCCATTCATCACACACGATGCCGTACCGCCACGACGCATACAGTCGTAGGCGATGTCGAGCGCTGGATATTTAACTCTGTCAGGCTCGGCAAATGTGAGCGTCGGGTTTGCCAAGAAGTCGAAGCGCTCCTCGGGGCGTGACGCACGACGGGGGAACATAAGTGCGTAGCTGATAGGCATATGCATATCGGGCGTGCCAAGTTGCGCCTTGATTGCACCATCCTCGAACTCCACCATCGAGTGAACAATCGACTGCGGATGGATAAGCACCGAGATCTGCTCTGCATCCATACCGAACAACCAGTGAGCCTCGATAACCTCAAAACCCTTGTTTACAAGCGTTGCCGAGTCGATGGTAATCTTCGCACCCATCGACCACTGCGGATGCTTCAGCGCGCGCTCGGGCGTCACATCCTTCAACTCCGACGCTGGCAAATCGCGCAATGCTCCACCGCTGCAAGTCACTATCAATCGTCTTACGGGCGACTGCTCACCCACCAGACACTGGAAGATAGCCGAGTGCTCGGAGTCAATCGGCAGGATGGGCACCTGCTTCTGGGCTGCCATACGCATCACAAGGTCGCCACCAACGACCAGCGTCTCCTTGTTGGCAAGCGCAATCTTCTTGCCCGCCTCGATAGCCGACACCGTAGGGTGCAGACCCGCGTAGCCCACCAGAGCATTCACCACAACATCCACCTCCGACGAGCGCACCACCTGCACGATGGCGTCGCTACCAGCATAGACCTTTATAGGGTGTGCTGCCAAAGCCTCCTTCAGGGGCTCATATTTATCCTCGTTGCCGATGACCACGCAATCGACACCAAACTCGATTGCCTGACGCGCCAGCAACTCCCAATTATTGCCCGCCACAAGTGAGTTCACCTCAAACATATCGGGATTCTCGCGCACGATGTCGAGCGTCTGAACGCCAATCGAGCCTGTCGAGCCGAGTATTGATAATCTCTGTTTCATTGGGTTGATAGTTAGAATACAATATAAATTTCCGGATCAACGGCCTTACCCTCGTTCCAAATCTCCATCTCCACCATCGGGTTGGTCTTTGTGCCCTCCTCCTTGAGAGCGTTGTAGCCAATCACCTGACGGCTCTTGAGCACCTGACCCTTCACTACAAGCACCTGCGAGAGGTTGCGATAGATAGATATAAAGCCGTTGTAGTGCTGTACCATAACGATTGTACCGCGCTCGTTGCCAGCCGCAACATCCACCACCGTACCGTCGTCAATGCTCGTAACGGGGGCGTTTGGCGCTGCCTGAATACCTACGCCGAGGTAGTTATCGTCACGCGAGAAGTGGCGTGTGATGATACCCTCGACAGGAGCTGCGAAAAACAATTTGCCATCGCCCTGCTCGCGACTCTGCAATGTACGCGCCAGCGAGTAGTCGCCATCGCCCTCCATCTCGGCACGCAGCAGCGAGTCGAAGAGTGAAGGTGGCACAAGCGTCTTGTCGAGTTTCGTTGTGTCGCCATCATTGAGCGGAGTACGCACCACGGGGGTACGACCCTCAAGAATCATCGCGATATTCTCGTTGTAGGTAAGCATATCGCTCATACGGCGCTCCAGCGAGTCGATACGCATAATGTTCTGCACCAGCGCATCGTGCTGCTTCTCGGCTGATGTGCGATAGCCTGGGAAGACATCCAGAATTGGTGTGTATGCCACCAGCACCAACACCACAGCGAACAACAACAGCACCGCCGCCATCACCGCACCCAGCAAGCCTGCTGGCGAAAGGTGTACCGACCACTCCTCCTCACGCAAGATTGGGTCACTCATCGAGATTCGCTTCTTGCGAAACCAGCCGTTTATCTTTTGCTTCTCTTGTTTCATAGTTCTTTCATTGCGCTATATCGTACAAAGATAAGAAATAAATTCAAAATTCGGAATTGAAAATTCAAAATTCGGGTGCAGAGCCTCTTTTATCGCTCTTTTTGCACAAAAAGTTAAACCTTTTGGAAGAAACGGGAAATCTGTCGTTTCATTGTCCGCGAGCCAATTTCTAAATCTTGACTACGATTTTTCGCCACAAAGCCCATTCGTGCATAATATTATGAGTAAAAAATGTCATAGTTAAGAAAATATTTATTATATTTGCGTAATTGTAAACTCAATAACTAAACAAACATAAAATTATGGTTAAACCTACATTACTTGTATTGGCTGCTGGTATGGGTTCACGCTACGGCGCCCTGAAGCAGATGGACGGTGTTGGTCCTAACAACGAGGCTATCATCGACTACTCAATTTATGACGCTATCCGCGCTGGTTTCGGCAAGGTGGTATTCGTTATCCGTCACTCTTTCGCTGACGCTTTCACTGCTGTTTTCAACAAGGAGCGCTTCGGTGGTAAGATTGAGGTTGAGATCGTTTATCAGGAGCTCGACTACTTGCCAGAGGGTTTCTCTGTTCCAGAGGGTCGCGAGAAGCCTTGGGGTACAAACCACGCTTTGCTTATGGCAAAGGACGCTATCAAGGAGCCATTCGCTGTAATCAACGCTGACGACTTCTATGGCGCTGACGCTTACAAGGTTATCGGTGACTACTTGAGCCAGTTGGGCGAGAGCGAGAACCACTACTGCATGGTAGGCTACGAGGTGAACAAGACTTTATCAGAGAACGGTACTGTATCACGCGGTGTATGCGAGATTGACGACGACCGTTTCCTCACATCTATCGTTGAGCGCACAAAGATCGAGCGCAACGAGGAGGGCACAATCGTATTCCACGACTTGGGCGACGATGTAGCATTGGAGGAGGAGACTCCAGTATCAATGAACCTCTTCGGTTTCACACCTGACTACTTCAACCACTCGGAGGAGTACTTCAAGGGCTTCTTGGCTGACCCAGCAAATCAGGCTAACTTGAAGGCTGAGTTCTTCATCCCATTGATGGTGAACGAGTTGGTAGGCAAGGGTACTTCAAAGCTCCGCGTATTGAGCACAACAGCAAACTGGTTTGGCGTGACTTATCAGGCTGACAAACCACAGCTCGTTGCAAAGATTGAGGAGTTGATTGAGGCTGGCGTATATCCACGCAACCTCTGGGGTAAGTAATATTGTCATCCCACAATAGAAAATAGGTGAGTCCCGCGGGATTCACCTATTTTTTATACGAGTTCACAAAAGAAAACAAGGTTTAGCCTCAATCTTTGGGGTATAGCGAGTTTCACTCGCTCCCGCCCCTAACCCAAAAGATTTACCTCGCTCCAACAGATTTTTAAGCACCCAACTCCTTTTCGGGTCTATTCACCTATATCTTTTGCCGTCTTACCCCCCAATCATTTGCGCCCGAAATGAAAAAATACTATCTTTGCGCAAATTAACATCCGACCAAAATGAGAAGATATTTTTTCCTTGCATTAGCACTCCTCGCCACACTCACCGTACAGGCGCAGAAGACTGACTCGCTCGCCGAGCAACTGATGACGCGTGCCATCGCGGTGCGTAACTTCGGCAAGTCATTGCCACAGGAGAAGGTCTATATGCACTTCGACAATACGAGTTACTACCAGGGCGACAAGATATGGTTTCAGTGCTATGTCGTGACCGCTGCCGACAACAAACCCACCAACTTGAGCAAGACGCTCTATGTTGAACTGCTCAACCCCGAGGGTAACATCATCGAGAAGCACACGCTGCCAATCGTTGATGGTCGTTGCACCGGCGACTTCTCGCTTGTACACCTCCCTTTCCACTCGGGATTCTACGAGGTGAGAGCCTACACCCGATATATGGTAAACTTTGGCGACGAGACCATCTTCTCTCGCGTGTTCCCAGTGTTCGACCTGCCAGAGGAAGAGGGCAACTACACCGAGCGCAAGATGATGAGAATGAACAGCATTGAGGCTGAATACAAGGTCACTCGCACCATCGAGAAGAAGGAGAAGAGCGTCAATGTGAAGTTCTACCCCGAGGGCGGAAACCTCGTTGCGGGTCTGCCATCAAGAGTGGCGTTCGAGGCTACAAACTCCAACGGCACACCTATCAATGTCGAGGGTAAGATTCTCTCTGCTACGGGCAATGAGGTCACTTCATTTACGGTAAACCACGAGGGTCGCGGCTCATTCGACTACACCCCAACTGCGGGCGACAAGGCGCAGGTAAAGTATGGCGACCGTACATTCTCGTTCGATTTGCCAGAGGTAAAGAGCAGCGGTATTGTGATGAGCGTGGATAATGTTTCATCGCAGGATAGCGTCTTTGTATCGCTCCACAAGAGCCCCGAACTCGACCTTCCACTGGTCGGCGCGGCGGCAATCTCGGGCGGTAAGTTGTACAACTTCGCGATGCTCGACACCACGCAGCCTACACCTATAAAGTATGCTATCGCCAAGAACGAACTCTCATCAGGCGTGAACCGCATCGTCATCACCGACCATACGGGCGCAATACTCGCCGACCGTCTTATCTTCACCCATACGGGCGAGGTGGCGACAATCAATGTAGCGAGCGACAAGGCGGCATACGAGCCTTATGATGCTGTGAAACTTGACTTCAGCGTAACAGACAACGAGGGCAAGCCCGTCGAGACGGCTATGTCGGTTGCGGTGCGTGATGGCGACATCTGTCTTGAGAGCCACACTAATATCCTTACCGACCTCCTCCTGATGTCGGAGATTAAGGGTTATGTTCACCGCCCAGCATACTACTTTGAGTCTAACGATGAGCCACACCGCCGAGCGCTCGATGAGTTGCTGATGGTGCAGGGCTGGCGTCGCTACGACTGGGGCGTATGGGCTGGCACACAGCCATTTAAGTTGCGCTACACACCCGAGCAGGGCATCGCTGTGACTGGTACTGTGCTGAACTACACATCCGACAAGCCAGTGAGCAACATATATCTTTCGTCAATGCTTGCACCCTACGACGACCCAGCAGCAACGGACGGCGACGAGAACACCAAGCCGAGCGACAACACCCATATCGGTATCGTGAATGTGGGCGAGGATGGTCGTTTTGAGTTTGCGGCGAGCGTTACGGGTAAGTGGAATCTGGTGTTGGGCGTTACCAACGACAAGAACAAGGCGAAGTCGAGCCGCATCCTGATTGACCGCGCCTTCTCGCCAGCGCCAAAGAGTTACCGCCCATCAGACCTGCAAATCAACTCTGACAGTCTGCCACAGAACGATGAGTTGCCACAGATTGTTGCCGACACAACGAGCGACAATGGCCTGATTAATTTCACCGACGAGGAGGCGCAGAAACTCCTCTCGGAGCGTACTCACCAGATTAAGGAGGTCGTGGTGAAGGTGGATGAGGAGAGCCGCGAGAAGCGCATCTACGACGCGCGTGCGAACGCTATGCGCTACTATGATATCGAGACCGAGTTGAGCAACTTCGAGGATAGCGGCGAGACAATCAACGACATCTATCAGTTGCTGGCGGCGCTGGACGACAACTTCTTCGTGGAGCGTAGCGAGAACGCCATCGCGCCTGCATCGGTAACCGACAGCGAGTACAAGCATAGTTGGTTCCTCACCTATAAGATGAAAGAGCCGCTCTTTATCATCAACTACGAGCGTGACCACGGCGACATTCCTTGGTGGGATGCAATCGAGTTGCTCGCCATCAAGTCAATCTACATCAGCGAGGACGAGGAGACCATTATGAAGTGGTGCGACCCTCACAAGATTTCGCAGTTGGAGGCGACTCGCCACTACTCTGCCGTTATCTTCATCGAGATGCACCCACTGGGCAAGGTGCCAGCGAAGCCACGCCGCGGCGTGAGAAAGACCTGGATTCAGGGATACTCTACCCCAGTCGAGTTCTACTCTCCAGACTACTCGCTCCTGCCAAAGGATGAGGACTACCGCCGTACACTCTACTGGAATCCATATGTCAAGACCGACAGCGAGGGTAAGGCTACCGTTGAGTTCTACAACAACTCATCGTGCCGCAACATTGATGTCTCGGCAGAGACCCTCACCAACAACGGCGCATTGGGTTCGGTGGCGAAATAAAGCAAACGAACACGCCTCTTTAGAGGCGTATCTTCGTGGGTATGGCGCACAGCGCCACCCCCGCTACCCACGAAGATAAATTTACATAGCACTCAATGCAAAGGCAAAAATAAAGCAGAATGGCTAACCATTCTGCTTTATTTTTTCATATAACTTTATTACTTCCGCCGCTTCCCTCACATCGTGGACTCGAAGTATCGTCGCACCCTGTCGCAAGGCCTCCCAATTTAGGGCTATCGTGCCCGTCAGCGCCCCGTCTGCAGTCACGCCCAGCGTCTTATAAATCATCGACTTTCGCGACACGCCCGCCAAAACGGGATAACCCATCGCGCACAGGCGATTAAGCCCTGCCAGCAACTCATAATTCTGCTCCACGCTCTTGGCAAAACCAAACCCAGGGTCAAGCACAATCTGCTTTACACCCTTCGCAAGCAGGTGTTCAACCTTCTCTTCAAAGTAACGGCACACCGCCGACACTATATCCTTGTCATAGGTGGTCATCTGCTGCATCGTCTGCGGCGAGCCCTTCATATGCATCGCAATATATGGCACACCAGCCTCCGCCACAACATCCACCATCTGGGGCGACAACTCGCCCGCCGAAATATCGTTGATGATGACATCGCCAAACTCCTCAATGACTCTCGCGGCAACCTCCGCGCGGAAGGTATCCACCGACACAGCAACCTCAGCACTGACGCTCCTTACCGCTTGCAGACCGCGCCTTACGCGCTGCCACTCCTCCTCCACCGAGACATCCACCGCCCCAGGGCGCGAAGAGTAACCGCCCACATCGAGTATCGTTGCGCCCTCCGCGATAGCCTCACGCACCCGCTCGACGATAGCCTCATCGCTCGCCATACGGCTCTGGGCATAGAACGAGTCGTCGGTGACATTCACAATCGCCATCACCTGCGGCTCAAAAAAGTCATAGAGTCTATCGCTGCGACTCATAGATAAACATTTTATGCAACTGCTCAATATCGCTCTCAAGATAGTCGCGACGCAGGTTTACAATCGTGCGCTTGGCACGGCTATGCAACTCCTCGTCACTCATCTGGTGCTCGATGCGACGCATCACGCTCTCGCGGTCAGCACCATCTCGCTCCATCGTGCGCTTCACACGCTCCGACAAAGGCGCAAGCACCGCCAGCGTAGTATCAACCTCATTCTCGAAGCCAGCCTCAAACAGAATAGCACTCTCAAGCACCACATACGACGCCCTCTGCGCCTCCGCCCACTCGCGGAAATCGGCTCTCACGGCGGGATGAACGATGCTGTTCAAGCGCTCCAACGCCTCCTTGTCGCCAAAGACGCGCTGTGCCAAGTAGGCTCTATCCAGCCCCTCGGCATTGTAGCAACCCTCGCCAAACGCCGCAATCAACTGCTCGCGCAGACTCTCGTCAGTTGCCATCAAATGCTTGGCGCGGCTATCGGAATCATACACCGCCGCACCGCAGGCCTTCAGCAACTCGCACACAGTGCTCTTGCCGCTACCTATGCCTCCCGTAACTCCTACCTTATACATAGCCTATAAATCTTCGCCGAGCAACTCTCTCGGTGCCGCCATAAGCGGAATGTCGCCCACCGATGTAACCTTGATATCGCTGAAACGCACAGAGATAGCACTCTGCACCGAATGGGGATCGAACTGATACCACACGCCGAGCAACTCGCCCGAGTCGCCACGCTCGCTGGTGATGGTGTACTTCAGGTCCGTAAGCGGAATCTTCAACTCCTTGCGCTGATAGACTCTGTAACCCAACAGATTCACACCCTTACCCTCGACAACGCAGGGCACGCTCATACGCTCGCCACTCACATTGACCAGAACCGAGAAGGTTGTAGTATAGGTATATTGCAACTTGAGAATATACCACAAAATAAAAGATGCACACAGCAATCCGATGAATACTGGCGAGATGGCACGACGCAGTCGCACCCACATCACTCTAATGCTATTTAGAAATTTTCCCATAACAAATACAAAGATATAAAAAAGGTTGCAACCTTATTCTCGGCTGCAACCTTTTTCACACTTTTTTGCTATAAATTACTTCGTATTCTTGTCTGTACGACGCAAAATGTCGTAAGCGATTGGCGTAGCCACGAATACTGAAGAGTAAGTACCGATGATAACACCGAGGAGCAATGCGAAGATGAAACCACGCAAGTTCTCACCACCCAAGATGAACATCGCGAGCAATGTCACGATAGTTGTACCTGAAGTATTCAAAGTACGAGAGAGTGTAGAACAGATCGCATTGTTGATGTTGTCGCTGATCACACGCTTTGGATAGAGCGAGATGAACTCACGGATACGGTCGAAGATAACCACTGTATCGTTGATTGAGTAACCGATGATAGTCAAGATAGCAGCGATGAATGCCTGGTTAACCTCGAGGCTAAATGGCATTACATGGTAGAACAATGAGAATGCACCAATTACGAGCAATGCGTTGTGCGCCAATGCAAGTGTTGCACCAGTTGCCCACTCCCAACGCTTGAATCGGATTGTGATGTAAAGACCGATAGCGATGAGCGAGAACAATACTGCATAGAACGCACCGAACAACATATCCTTTGCGATAGCAGGACCGATCTTCTCAGAAGAGATGATACCGTTCTCGTCATCCTGTGTGCTTGTGAAGCCATCCAAAGTGATAGGGTATGTATAGAAACCCTTAACAGCCTCGTAGATCAAAGCATCTACCTCAGCAGTTGTCTCCTCTGATGTATCGTCATACTTGTACTGAGTGATGATACGCATCTGGTTCTCGCCACCGTACTGCTTAACCTCAACCGAAGACTTAGCTGCATCGTCGCTAACCAAAGCACCCTCAACAGCAGCACGAACCTCCTCTGCTGAAACATTCTGGTCGAAACGAACTACATAAGTACGACCACCAGTGAAATCAACACCAGTGTTGAAACCCAATACGAAGAATGAGATGATTGATACAACGATCAACGAGCCTGACAAGATGTAAGCGCTCTTACGCTTGCCGATGAAGTCGAACTTAACATTTGCCAACCAGTTCTCTGACCAAGAGCGTGAGAACGCAACTGTACCCTTCTTACCCTCGATCCACTCGATAAGCATACGAGTGATGAAGATTGCGCAGAATACAGAAGTCAAGATACCGATAACGAGTGTTGTAGCGAAGCCCTGAACAGGACCGTTACCGAATACGAACAACACGATACCTGTGATGATTGTTGTGAGCTGACCGTCGATAATTGCAGAGTAAGCGTTAGAGAAACCATCCTTGATAGCCATTGCAATACCCTTGCCTGCACGCAACTCCTCTTTGATACGCTCGTAGATAATCACATTAGCATCCACAGCCATACCCATTGTCAATACGATACCCGCGATACCTGGCAATGTCAATACTGAACCGAATGATACCAACACACCCATCAAAAGGAAGATGTTAAGTACCAAAGCGATATCTGCCAACCAACCAGCAGTCTTGTAGAACAAGCCCATATAGAGGAGCACCAGGATGAACGCCAATACGAATGAGAACATACCTGCGTTGATTGACTCCTGACCGAGTGATGGACCTACTACCTGATCCTGGATGATGCGTGCTGGTGCAGGAACCTTACCTGACTTCAACACATTTGCCAAGTCCTGTGCCTCCTGGATTGTGAAGTTACCAGTGATTACAGAGTTACCGCCCTCAATCTTGCCGTTCACATTAGGAGCAGAGTATACCAAACCATCCAATACGATTGCGATTGGCTTGCCTACATTCTGACCTGTGAGCTGTGCCCACTGTGAAGTACCGTTAGATGTCATTGTAAGGTTAACCTCTGCAGAAGCGCCGTTCTGTGAGTAGTTCTCCTGTGCAGTAGCAACTGAAGAACCGTCCATAGCTGGCTTGCCGTCGATTGAACGCAATGCGTACAATGCGTAACGGCCGCCGAAGTAATCCTCACCCTTAACAGCCCAAGCCAACACCAAGTCAGATGGCATCAAGTTCTTAACCTCTGGGCGAGCGAGATACTCGTTGATTGCTGGCATATCAGCCTCACGAGCAGCACCTACGATGCAACCACCTGAGTATGTTGGATCCAAGAGAGCGAACAATGGGTTCTTCTCGCGAGAGAATGCGCTCACTGTCTCCTCCTCGTCCTGTGCTGTTGCCGAAGCAGCCTCTGCTGCAAGGTCGTTACCCTCTGCCTGGGCAACCTCTGCTGGCTGCTCTGTTGGCTCCTGACCTGCCTTGATCAACTGGTCAGCCTCTGCCAAGATAGGCAATACCTCCTGTGCGTCGTAAACCACCCAGAACTCGAGTGATGCAGAACCCTGCAAAAGCTTACGAACACGCTCTGGCTCCTTGATACCTGGCAACTCAACCATGATACGGTTTGAGTTAGGGATACGCTGGATGTTTGGCTGTGTTACACCGAAGTGGTCGATACGGCTACGCAAGATGTTGAATGAAGCAGCGATAGCAGCGTCAGTCTCTGCGCGGAGTACCTTGATAACCTCCTCGTTTGATGAGTTAGGAGTGATGTCCTTGCGGTCTGGGCTAACGAAGATAGCAGCCAATGGAGAGCCGTTAGATGTCTCCTCATAAGCCTTTGCGAACTCGCCGATGTAGTCGTTAGTACCAGCCTTGAGTGCCTCGTTTGCACGCTCCAAAGCCGCCACGAATGCTGGGTCGTTCTGGCTCTCGCCTGCGAGCGACTTCACCAAGTCAGCAACCTGGATCTCGAGCATCACATTCATACCACCCTTCAGGTCAAGACCAAGGTTTACCTCCTTCTCCTTACACTCTTTGTAAGTGAACTTCTTTACAAGAAGGTTGTAAACTGGCTCGTTCTGGATAGAATCCAAATAGTAAGCCTCCTTGGCAGCCTGCTCCTGCTCATCGAATGCAGCTGCATACTCAACAGCCGCCTTCTCTACACTTCTCGTAACGAACGAGAAAGAGAGCTGATAAATGCATCCAATCACTAAAAGGATTGTAAACAATTTAATTGCGCCTTTACTTTGCATTGTTGTTTAGTTTTTGTTTTTATTTAATCGTTTATTGTATTTTCATTACGCAACCCTATGGGGGCTGGAAATATCGGGCAAAGATAAGTAAAAAAAGTCTGAAAACCTCATTTTTAGCACTTTTATATTAAATAATTGTAAACTTTTTCAATAATTCGAGGGCGAAAGCCTCATTATTCGACTGCTAAATAGAGTTAATCTTCGCGGGTGGGAGATTTGGGTTTATCTCTTTTGCAAAATTATCTTCGTGGGTAGCGGGGGTGGCGCTCTGCGCCATACCCACGAAGATACGCCCCCAAAGGAGGCGAAATAGTTTGCGAGAAAATTTATCTTTGGAGGCGGGGGGCTCTTCGCCCGCGAGGCGCACTACTTTTACTTCGTAAAAAAACACAAAAAAAGTCGCCTGACCTTCGTCAAGCGACCTTTGATATAATCATTGGCGTGATGCCGAGCCTAAAAGGTTATTACTTAACCTCCTCGAACTCTACATCCTCTGGCTGCGCCTGTGCACCACCCTGCTGACCTGCGTCAGCACCTGGCTGTGCGCCGCCCTGTGCCTGCTGCGCCTGCTGTGCAGCGTAGAGATCCTGTGATGCAGCCTGCCAAGCAGCGTTGAGCTCTGCGATTGCAGTGTCGATAGCCGCCACATCCTGGTTCTTGTGAGCCTCCTTGAGCTTTGCCAACGCACCCTCGATAGCAGACTTCTTGTCGGCTGGAATCTTGTCGCCGTACTCCTTGAGCTGCTTCTCTGTTGCGAAGATGTTAGAGTCGGCAGCGTTAATCTTCTCGATGCGCTCCTTCTCTGCCTTATCCTTCTCCTCGTTAGCCTTTGCCTCGTCGCGCATACGCTGAATCTCCTGCTCTGTCAAGCCTGAAGAAGCCTCGATGCGAATCTTCTGCTCCTTGCCAGTACCCTTATCCTTTGCAGATACATTCAAGATACCGTTAGCGTCGATATCGAATGTCACCTCAATCTGTGGCACACCGCGTGGAGCTGCTGGGATGCCGTCCAAGTGGAAGCGACCGATAGACTTGTTGTCGCGTGCCATTGGGCGCTCACCCTGGCATACATTAATCTCAACTGATGGCTGGTTGTCAGCTGCAGTAGAGAACACCTCGCTCTTGCGTGTAGGGATTGTTGTGTTAGCCTCGATGAGCTTTGTGAATACACCACCCAAAGTCTCGATACCGAGTGAAAGTGGAGTTACATCCAACAAAAGCACATCCTTAACCTCACCTGTCAATACACCACCCTGGATAGCAGCACCGATAGCCACA
>JAFZFR010000002.1 GCA_017555805.1 Alistipes sp.
ATTAGGGTTTAATTACGCAAAGATACCTTATAAAATTCAAAAATCAAAATTCAAAATTCAAAATTACACATTTTGCACCTTTTGTCACTAATTAATTGTGTATAACCGCAGGCTCTGCCTGCAATCTTTGGCGGCGAAGCGCGCTTTGCGAGCCACCCCCCCAGCCGCCTCCAAAGATTTGTTTGTTGTAGTAAAGTAAATGAAAAATACCCATTGCGGGCGAATAAAATTGCAGAATAAAGGAATTTTTATTAATTTTGACTCTCCTTTGGCGCAGAAATGGATGCGCCGCGAGGAGAACGAACACTGAAAATAGAACTACAAAAATTATTACAAGATGAACAGACTAAAGGGAAATGTGACCCTCATCACTGGTGGTGGTAAGGGTATCGGCTTCGGCTTGGCGGAGGCGTTCGCCGCAGAGGGGTCTAATCTTGTCCTTACAGGAAGAACAGAATCAAGACTTCTTGAGGCAAAGCAGAAGTTGGAGGAGAAATATGGTATCGAGGTGTTGCCACTGGTGGCTGACGGTGCCGACGAGAGCGCGATAAAGATGGTTGTGGCAAAGACAATCGAGAAGTTCGGCAAACTTAACACGCTGGTAAACAACGCACAAGTATCAAAGTCAGGTACGCCTCTGGTGGAGCACACGAAGGAGGATTTCGACCTGGCAATCTACTCGGGTCTGTACGCCGCATTCTTCTATATGCGCGAGTGCTTCCCCTACCTGAAGGAGAGTCGCGGCTCGGTGATTAACTTTGCGTCGGGTGCGGGCCTGTTCGGCAAGTTGGGTCAGTCGTCGTATGCAGCAGCGAAGGAGGGTATCCGCGGTATGTCGCGCGTGGCGGCTGCCGAGTGGGGTCCTGATGGCGTGCGTGTGAATGTCATCTGCCCACTGGCGATGACCGAGAGCCTCCAGCAGTGGAAGGAGAACTACCCCGAACTCTACCAAAAGACCATTCAGGGTATTCCGCTCGGTCACTTTGCTGACCCGAAGAACGACATCGGACGCGTCTGCGTATTCCTCGCATCGGAGGATGCCGAGTATGTCACCGGCGAGACCATCACGCTGCAAGGCGGTAGCGGTCTGCGACCATAAAACGAATGAAGGCTGTCCCGAGGGACGGCCTTTTTTTATTCAAAATTCAGAATTCAAAATTCAAAATTAGATGCGCCTCGGCACGAGGCGTATCTTCGGTGGCATAGCGAGTAAAACTCGCTACCGCCCCTGCCACCGAAGATAAATCAGGCGCATCAAAGGAGATGAAAAACACCCGTTATGGGTGCCTGCCACCGAAGATAAATTTTCTCTCGAAGATAATTTCCCATCAAAGAAAAAGAGTCCGCCCATCGGCAGACTCCTTATACCTTTTTAGGCAATTCCCCTTAGAACAACTTAAACTTGCAACCCACCTGGAAATACGCCTCCTCGCTACTTGGATTCACCATAAACTGGGTATAGACTGGGAGCGAAAATTTCTGCGAGAGGGGGATGTTGTAGCCCGCCTTGAGGGAGAGCATATTGACATGGAAGCCGCTTGAGTTATCGTCGTAACGCGATGTGTAGTAAGGCACTACGCCCACTATCGCCGAGAAATCGACATGGCTGATGCGGAACGGAACACTCGCAACGAGGTAGGAACTATACGAGCGCTCGCCGCGCTTGTTCAGTCCGTCGTGACCCAGAATCGTGGTGCTCCACTCGGTGACAAAATACTTCCAGTCGTATGACACCACCGCCTCGACGCCGTGCGCCGCGTGACCGATGCTGCCGAACGAGAAGAAGCCGTCACCGCGCGCATTGGTATAGACATCCTTCAGTCCGAGGGTGAGATTTTTCGTCACCTGATACTGCAACACGATATCAATCTCATACTTCTCGGGCTGTTCGTTTGCGGGTGGCGTCAGTTGGGCGTTACCCCACGCGAAGAGGTTGAACCCCCTCCACTTGAAGCCCGCCACGGGCTGGATGCTGACGCCCGCAAGTCGCTGACCACGCCAGATGTAGATGTTCGTGAGGTCGGTTGTGAGGTAGGGCTGCAACTTCTCTGGCTCCTTATGCTGCGCCACAGCCGACACCGCAACCAAGAGCATCAGGGTTGTGAGTATTGTTTTAATATATCTCATCCGTCAGGTATCTTCTCTCGCTAAAGGGTTATGTACGAGCGCATTAGCCCGCAATCTCTTTTATGATAGCCTGCATCTGGGCATACTGGCGCTCCATACTCTGCAGGAGTTTATACTGCGCGTGGGTACGCACCAGCGTGTGACCAGTGTAGGCGGTCTTCCAGTACTTCTCGCCATCCATGTAGTCCATCAGGAAGCGCAACACCTGCTCGAAGGTGATGTAGATAGCCGAGAATGCCAGCCACTCCAACTCGCTCTCGCTCATCGTCGCGCGCTGCTCCGAAAGGTAGCCCTCGGCATAGGCGCGGAACATCTCGAGGCTCATCTCGACATTATCCAGATTCTGGTCATCCTCGGCGCCCGTATTGGCGTAGGAGCGGATGGCGTCGCCGAAGTCGTTGAGCGATGTGGAACTCATCACCGTATCGAGGTCGATGGCGCAGAGTACCTTGCCCGTAGGCTTGTCGAAGAGTATGTTGCTGATTTTCGTATCGTTATGCGTCACATGGGTTGGGATTGTGCCATCCTCAACCAGCGCCCAGAAGTTCATCATCTGCTCGCGGCGACTCTCAATCCACTCAATCTCCGTCGCCAACTCTTTGACTCTACCCATAGGGTCGGTCTTCAGCATCTCGTCCCACTGCTCGAAGCGCCAGCGGATATTATGAAAACCCTTGATGGTCTCGTTCAGCGGCTTGTCGAAGTCCGACAGCAGAGCCTGAAAACGGCCTATGCCCAGGCCACCCTGGTAGGCGAGTTCGGGCGAGTCGGCGCGGTCGTAGGTCGCCGTATCGGGAATAAAGATGCAGACAGAGAAGAAGTTACCCTCGCACTCGTGATATAGTTTGCCGTCGCGGGCAGGAATCACCGTCAGCGTCTCGCGCATAGGGTCAGCCACCTTACGCTTGATATGCTCCGTAACGGCGAGGATGTTATCCATCATACCCGGCACATCGGGGAATACATTATGGTTCTTGCGCTGGAGGATGTAGTCGGGCGCATCACCCGCAGTCTTTACCACATAGGTGTCATTAATAAAACCCTCGCCCAGCGGCTCGATTGAGAGTATATCTCCCTCGATAGCAAACTGTTGTGCTATATTTAATAATTTGTTATCCATATCCTAATTTTGAATTTTGAATTCTGAATTTTGAATTTTGAATTCCCATCAGGCCATCTTCACCTCGCCGAAAAAGTCGGGGCAGTGGAAGTTTGGCTCGGGGAGGTCTATCGCGCTCCAACTCAGGAAGTGGGGCTTGTCGCACTTGTCGCCACACTTGTAGAAGTTGCACCTCAACGACTTGGGTGCGCCCTCAAGACCCAGCAACGAGAATGGGATAACCGCCGCCATCCACCACTGCTGACCCTCGCCGCGCGAGTCGATTGGCGCGTGGTCGAGTGAGCCGAAACGGCGTATCTGGGTCATCTGCTCCGCCGAGAATGGTTGCGCCTCGCTACGCGAGATGCGGTAGGCTGCCAGCAGAGTGCCGACGCAGTTAATCTCGAAGTTGAAGTAACCCTCGCCCGCAGGGTTTGCCACGAAGAACTCCACACAACTATCCTCCCACACGCTCTCGTGGTCGTTCATCGCCACGGCGCGCAGGTGCTCCTCCTCGACATCGAACATCACCACCACAGCATCGTCGGAGTGGGCGATGCGGAACTCCACCTTCGGAGCATAGGGGTACTCCGCCCAATTGACACAAGCCACCGCGTGGCTTGCCACACGATCGAGCATCACAAGGCGTATTTCGTCGTTGCGGAACTGCTCGATTTTGCGCACAAAACGAGCCTCAATCTTCTTGTGTACCTGGGCTTGCTCGGTGGTCTTTAGTGGTTTCATTTTGATAGTGTGGTTATTTGATTTTTTGCTGATGTCGCAAAGGTTTTTCGCTCTTTGCGGCGAACATCATTTCAAAGTTACGAAACAAAAATGAAAAATGCAACAGGATAATTCAAAATTCAAAATTCAGAGTTCAAAATTATAGATTACCACCAACCTAAAGGCTCTCGCAATGACATTGTGTAGAGAACAAATGCGCCTCGCGGCGAGGCGAATCTAAAGTGGATATGGCGCAAAGCGCATCGACGCACCCAGACACAGAAAATAATATATCCCCAAAGTAATCTCCCCCTCAAACAACCCACCACGCCTCGCCCGTTCTGCCACAAAACACCCTACGGGTGACCCGATTTTTCGGGTTGATGATTTGATAATTAATATTTTTCGTATATTTGCAATAATATTCGGTTGTGATTCGTTAGCGTTTAAGCGAACGCTTAACCAAATAGACCAAACAGGCAAACAATAAAAGATAAAAAATATAAAACCTATGAGTGAATTAATTAACATTAAGGAACTTAATGAGCGCATCGAGCGCGAGAGTGTATTTGTTGATACACTGCGTCAGGAATTGGGTAAGGTCATCGTGGGTCAGAGCCACTTGGTGGATACGCTGCTCATCGGTCTGCTGTCGAATGGTCACATCCTGCTGGAGGGTGTGCCAGGATTGGCAAAGACATTGGCTATCACCACTTTGGCAAAGGCTGTGGATGCCGACTTCAGCCGCATCCAGTTCACCCCCGACCTTCTGCCTGCCGACCTTATCGGTACGCTGATTTACTCGCAGAAGAGCGAGGACTTCGTTGTCCGCAAGGGTCCTGTATTCGCAAACTTCGTGTTGGCGGATGAGATTAACCGTTCACCAGCCAAGGTGCAGTCGGCTCTTTTGGAGGCGATGCAGGAGAAGCAGGTGACTATCGGCGACGAGACCTACAAGTTGCCAGAGCCATTCCTCGTGCTTGCTACGCAGAACCCATTGGAGCAGGAGGGTACCTACCCACTGCCAGAGGCGCAGGTCGATCGTTTTATGCTCAAGGCGAAGATTTCATACCCAAAGAAGCAGGAGGAGCGCGAGATTGTGCGTATGAACCTCTCGGGCAAGGGTATGCCAGTCGTAAACAAGGTTATCTCGCCAGAGGATATTGTGAAGGCACGCAAGGTTGTCGAGGATGTATATATGGACGAGAAGATTGAGAAGTATATCATCGACATCATCTTCGCCACACGCGAGCCAGCGGAGTACAACCTCGAGAAGTTGCAGCCACTCATCGCCTACGGAGGTTCGCCTCGTGCCAGCATCTCACTGGCGAAGGCAGCACGCGCCTACGCATTCATCCGTCGCAGAGGATATGTCATCCCCGAGGATGTGCGTGCCGTATGCCACGATGTGTTGCGTCACCGTATCGGCCTCACCTACGAGGCAGAGGCGGAGAACATCACCACCGAGCAGATTATCACCGAGATACTTAACAATGTAATCGTACCATAGCCCTATGCAGCAGAGCGAGAACGATATTCTTCGCCGAGTCAGAAAGATTGAGATAAAGACCCGAGGTCTCTCGAACGAAATCTTCGCGGGAAAGTACCACACTGCTTTCCGCGGACGCGGTATGTCGTTTTCCGAGGTGAGAGAGTATCGCATTGGCGACGATGTGCGCGACATCGACTGGAATGTTACGGCGCGCTCGTCGAAGCCCCACATCAAGATTTATGAGGAGGAGCGAGAACTCACGATGATGCTGTTGGTGGATGTGAGCGGCTCGCGCATATTCGGCTCTGCGGAGCGTATGAAGCAGAGCGTAATCACCGAGATAGCCGCCGTACTGGCATTCTCGGCGGCGCAGAACAACGACAAGGTGGGCTGCATATTCTTCTCCGACAAGGTCGAGAAGTTCATCCCCCCAAAGAAGGGCAAGAGCCACATCCTGATGATTATACGCGAACTCATCGGTTTCAAGCCCGAGTCATCGCATACAGCCATCTCGGAGGCGGTGCGCTTTATGACCAATGTGAGCAAGAAGCGCTGTACGACATTCATCCTCTCGGACTTTATGAACTCTCGCCGCGACAAGGTGGCTTTGGAGGACGCGCTGAAGATTGCCGGGTCGAAGCACGACCTGGTGGGCATACGCGTGTGGGACAAGCGCGAGGCGGAGTTGCCCGATGTGGGCATCATCGAGTTGGAGGATGCCGAGACTGAACGCAAGGAGTGGGTCGATACCTCGTCACGCCGCGTGCGCGAGCATTATGCCCAGAGTTGGCAGGAGCGCGACCAGGAGGTGCAGGAACTACTGCGCCGCAACCGCATCGACTCGGCTATGATTTCCACCGAGGGCGACTATGTTGCCGAACTTATTAAACTCTTTAAGCAGAGATAATGGGAAATTCAAAATGCAAAATTACGACAAACAAGTTGTCGTTTCCTCCTCGCGACTCAGCAAAGAGTGCAAGCACTCTCTGCTCTCGTTCCGCAGCGTCGGTTCAAAATTATCTATCGGCGCTAAATAAGTGGACGATTTGTTGTGTGGCTTTGGTTTTGTCTTGTAATATAGCCTTCGCGCAGGAGGCGGGCGAGGCTACGGGCGTGAAGCACTCGGAGCGTGTGCTGCCAGCCAACGCACCCAAGGTGAAGGGAACGATTGAGCCCGACTCCATCGGCATTGGCGACAGGTTTCTGCTCTCGATTGAGGTAGAGCAGGACCTGATGCAGGACATCTACTTCCCCGACTACCACAGCGTAGAGCACTATGAGTTAATCGAGGACCGCCCCATCGACACACTCTCGAAGGAGGGTCGCAAACTCAAGTTACGCAAGAGTTACCTGATGGCGGCATTCCAGGAGGGTATCCACCGCGTGGTGCCCGAGGTGATGTATGCCGACAAGAACATCATCGACACCTTGCAGGGCGCCGACACGCTCAAGTTGCTGGTGACAACATTCCAGATTGACTCCACATCACACACCATCTTCGACATCAAGCCACAGCGCACGCTGAAGTTCAAGATGGCGGAGATTTCGGGTTATATCACCTGGAGCATTATTATAATTATAATATTGGTAGCCCTCTACCTTATCGCCAAGCGCATACTCGCCCACTACGGCAAGAGTTTCGGCGACATCTTCAAGCCAGCGCCACCGCTGCCACCGCACGAGATTGCGTTGCGTGACCTGAAGCGTCTGCACAGCGAGCGACTCTGGCAGGAGGGCAAGCACAAACTCTACTACTCGACCCTGACGGACATCCTGCGTGCATACCTCGCGGGTCAGTTTGGTGTGGGTGCGCTGGAGATGACCTCCGACGAGATTATCGAGGCGGTGCGTGGAGTGGAACTCCCACAGAAGCAGGCGATGGACCTCACGGAGTTGTTGCGTGACGCCGACCTTGTGAAGTTCGCCAAGGCGATGCCCGAGGCGGAGGAGAATGAGCGCGCATACAGCAAGGCGCTGGAGTTCGTAAACCAGACAATGCCACAACCCGAGGAGGAGGAACTCGACAAAAATTAGAAGAGATGAAAGCAAGAGTATTTACCATATTGACACTTGTGGCACTGCTCTGCGCCACCGTAGCCTCGGCACAGAAGATGCCCGAGCGCGGACTGGTGCGTAAGGGTAACCGCCTCTTCGACAAGGAGCGCTACGCGCAGAGTGCCGACGCCTATCAGCACGCATTGCAGCACGACTCCACCTCTTTCGAGGCGCGTTACAACCTGGGCAACACCTACATACGCCAGGCGATGGCGGACACCACCGCATACGATGACCCCAACTCCTCGCAGGCGAAGATGAGTACGGGATTTATCACCCAGGCTGAAGGGTTGTTGCAGGCTGCCGCGGCGGACTCGTTGCGTACTGCCGACGAGCGAGCAGACGCCTACTACAACCTCGGCAACTCGCAGTTTGTGCAGCAGAAGTTGCAGGATGCGCTGAAGAGTTACCGACAGAGCCTTGTTCTGCGCCCTGATGATATGGAGGCGAAGTACAACTACGCCCTCACAAAGAAACTGCTTGAGCAGCAACAACAGAACGACCAGAATCAAGACCAGAATCAGAATCAGCAGGATAATCAAAACCAGCAGAACGATCAAAATCAGAACCAAGACCAGAACAAGGATAATCAGGGCGGTGGCGAGAATGAGAAAGAGCAGCAACCTCCACAGCCACAAGGTCAGAAGCCTCGTAGCGGAATGAGCGAGGAGCAGCAACAGCAACTCCTCAACGCCATCCAGGCACAGGAGGACAAGACACAGGAGAAACTCGACGAGAAGAAGAAGGGTATCCTTATTCGTGGTAAGAAGAATTGGTAGGAGTAGGGAAATTCAAAATTCAAAATTCAACGCTGCGTTTAAGCGAGGGCAATGTAAAAAAATTTTTTACATTGCCGAGCGGAGCAGCGAAAAGCCACCCTTGCGGTGGGTTAAAATTCAAAATTTAGAATTGGAGATTGTCACGAACTAAAACGCTCTCGTTAGGGGTGAATTTATTGAACGAAGAAAAATGAGATTTGCAAATCCATATCTGTTGTGGTTGTTGGTGCTCATAGTGCCGATGATTGCATACTACATCTACCGCACCTTGCAGGGCGGTGCCGCCATACGCATCTCCTCGGTGGAGGGCGTGAGAAAGGCTCCGCGCACACTGCGTTACTGGTTGCGACACGCTCCCTTTGTGCTTCGCATAGCGGCATTTTCGCTGCTGGTGGTGGCGCTGGCACGCCCTCAAGGCGTTGAGGAGCAGAGCCGTACAAATGCCGAGGGTATTGATATTATGCTCTCGATAGATATTTCGGGCTCGATGCTTGCGCGTGACTTCCAACCCGACCGTCTGGAGGCGGCGAAGGAGGTGGCGGCGGCATTTATCTCCGACCGCATCGGCGACCGCATCGGCGTGGCAGTCTTTGCGGGCGAGAGTTTTACGCAGAGCCCCCTCACCACCGACAAGAGCACCTTGCAGACTATGCTGGCGCGTGTGCGTAGCGGCATCATCGAGGATGGTACTGCCATCGGTAACGGCCTGGCGACGGCGCTGAACCGACTGCGCGAGAGCGAGGCGAAGTCGAAGGTGGTAATCCTACTGACCGACGGCGTGAACAACCGAGGCGAGATTGCGCCACTTATGGCGGCTGACATCGCGGCTGATATGGGCATCAAGGTATATACCATCGGCGTGGGTCAGCGTGGCAAAGCGCCCTACCCAGTGATGGACCCATTTGGCGACATATCCTACCAGATGATGGATGTCGAGATTGACGAGGAGACCCTCACCGAGATAGCCTCTCGCACGGGCGGAAAGTACTTCCGCGCAACGGACAAGGAGAAGTTGAAGGCAATCTACGACGAGATTAACACACTGGAAAAGAGCAAGGTAGAGATTACCGAACTCACCATCTATCACGAGAAGTTCCTGCCCCTGCTGCTTTTGGCAATGGCGCTCCTTTTGCTGGAGTTCATCTTCTCGCACATAATCCTTAAACGAATACCATAGCGATGTTTCGATTTGCACACATAGAACTTTTATACTTGCTGGCGCTCATTCCGCTGCTGGCAATTATCTTTGCGCTGGTGATGCGTCACCGCCGTAAACTGCTGGCGAGATTCGGTAATCTTGAACTCGTGAAGGAGTTGATGCCCGCCTACTCGCGCAGTCGTCTGCGCCTGAAGTTGTGGCTCTACCTCGCGGCATTTGCCTGCCTCGTAATCGCGGCGGCACGCCCTCAACTCGGCTCGAAGTTGCGCGAGGAGAAGGCGAAGGGTATCGAGATGATGCTGGTGGTCGATGTGTCGAACTCGATGCTTGCCGAGGACTTTGAGCCTAACCGACTGGAGCGCACAAAGTACGCCATAAACAAACTCTTCGAGGGTTTGCAGCAGGAGCGTGTCGGTATGGTCATCTTCGCGGGCGAGCCAAAGGTGCAGTTGCCCATCACCTCCGACTATCGTATGGCGCAGGCCTTCACAAAGCGCATCTCGACCTCGCTCATAGCCGAGCAGGGAACTGATATTGGCAAGGCACTGGAACTTGCAACACTCTCATTCTCAAGCCAGAGCGGCAAGAGTCGCGCAATCGTGCTCATCACCGACGGCGAGAACCACGAGCAGGATGTGACCTCAATCGTGCAGCGCGCCAAGCAGGAGGGAATACGCATCTACGCCATCGGTATCGGTACGCCCGAGGGTGCGCCAATCGAGATTGACGGCGAGTTCATCAAAGACGAGAATGGCGAGATGGTGGTGTCAAAACTTGGCGAGCAGATGTTGCAGCAGATGTGCGCCGAGACCGAGGGCGCTTACATCCGCGCGACAAAGCAGGTCATAGGTCTTGAGGAGATTGTGAAGAGCATCAACCAGATGGAGAAGAGCGAACTCTCGACCGTAAGATATGAGGAGTATAACGAACAGTATCAATACTTTATCGCAGTAGCGCTGGCGTTGCTGCTGCTCGATATGATTATCCTGCCACGCCGCAATCCGCGATTGAGAAAGTTTAATATTTTCCGCGAAGGAAAGGAGTAAAGGGGCGCTTCGGTGCTTGTTAAATTTAGAATTAGGGTCGCTAAAAGGCAACCTTTTTTTATACACAAAGGAAGATTGCCACGAGCCTGAAGGCTCTCGCAATGACGAGTAAATAAAACAATGCAGCCGCGTACGGCTGTATCTTTGGAGGCGTAACGCGCCTGAAGCGCGTCACCCCCGCCGCCTCCAAAGATAATATTCTCTCAAAGTAAATCATAAAACAAGCGCAACGCCTGTATCTTCGGGAGCGTAACGCGCAAAGCGTTATCCCCCTGCCACCGAAGATAAATTACCCTCAAAGAAAGAGGAAAACACCCGTTACGGGTGCATCCGACACAGATAAACATCCCCCATTTGGGGTTTTTGTGTCGTGCAAAAATCTTCTACACAACAACATAGCGCACTTCGGGCGGTTTCACGCGTCAAAAGGGCGTGGAAGGCGTTTTTAGCGGCTTTTTTGGGCTTTTCAAATTGTTAAGTTTTCGTTAAAAGTGATGATAACCTTTTGTAACTTCGCTCATTATCACTAATTTTGGGGATACGAAACACGACTTAAAAGGACAAAAAAACCTTTTGTCCCAGTCGAAATTACGATTTTATGAGTGCATTTTACACTGTTGTTTTAGCCGTTCTTGCCGTACTGGCGATTTCGGGCTTGTATGTCGGCGTGACCAATGACGCCGTGAATTTCCTTAACGCGGCTATCGGTTCAAAGGTAGCCAAGATGAAGACCATTCTGCTGGTTGCATCGGTGGGTATCATCTTGGGCGTGCTGACCTCAAGCGGTATGATGGAGGTAGCCCGCAGCGGTATGTTCAACCCAGGCTTGTTCACCTTCCACGAGATTATGATTCTCTATGTGAGCGTGATGTTCGCCAATGTGATTCTGCTCGACATCTACAACTCGCTGGGATTGCCTACCTCGACCACTGTTGCGCTGATATTCAGTCTGTTGGGTGCTGCCATCTCGGTATCGCTCTTCAAGATTTCGGGCGACCCAATGCTCAAGTTGGGTGACCTAGGCGGCTTTATCAACACCACCCGTGCGATGGGCGTTATTTCGGCCATCCTGCTCTCGGTGATTATCGCATTCGTATTCGGTACAATCGTGATGTGGCTCTCACGCCTTCTGTTCTCGTTCCGCTACCTTGCTATCTTCCGCAAGATGGGTGCAGTGTGGTGTGGTGCTTCGTTCACCGCTATCGCTTACTTCGCCGTTTTCAAGGCGTTGAAGGGCGTTCTTGCGGGCACAGCAATGTATAACTGGATTAGCGAGAACCTGCTGCTGGCGGTCATCGTATGCTGGATTTTCTGCTCGGTGATGCTGGCATTCCTGCAGTTGTTCCGCATCAACATTCTGCGTATCAACATCCTCTCGGGTACTTTCGCGCTGGCGCTGGCGTTTGCGGGTAACGACCTTGTGAACTTCATCGGTGTGCCTATCGCGGGTCTCGACGCTTACAATATCGCCAAGGAGGCTGGCTCGACAACCATCCTTATGGAGGGTTTGAACGAGAACCTCCCAGCACAGTTCATCTGGATGTTGCTCTCGGGCGTGGTGATGGTGCTGACGCTCTGGACATCTACAAAGTCGATGAATGTGTCGCAGACCGAGATTTCGTTGGCTGGTCAGGGCGACGAGATGATTTCAGGCGAGCAGGACTCTAATGTATTCTCGCGCTCAATCGTACGCGCATCAATCGGTATCTCAAACTTCTTCGACAAGATTACTCCAAAGCGTGTGCAGGAGTATGTGAACAGCCGTTTCGAGTATGAGGATGTCGAGAAGAATGGCGCTCCTTACGATAAGATTCGTGCCGTGGTGAACCTCACAACAGCGGCGTTGCTCATCTCGGTGGGTACATCGCTCAAGTTGCCACTCTCAACTACCTATGTATGCTTTATGGTGGCGATGGGTTCGTCGCTCGCCGACAGAGCGTGGGGTCGCGAGTCAGCCGTTCACCGTATCACTGGTGTTATGACCGTTGTGATGGGTTGGTTCGTTACTGGTATCGGCGCATTTATCATCGCTATCGTGGTGGGTCTGCTCCTCATCTGGGGTGGCACGCCAGCATTCGTGGTGGTGACTATCGCTTGCGCCTATATGCTCATCAAGAGTAACTTCAAGTCATCGAAGGAGAAGGACTCTATGCCAGAGGCCGCAACAGAGAATGACACCGTAGATAGCATCCTCGGCGAGGTTTGCCGTATGATGAAGGTGACAACACAGATTTACGACCGCACACTGGTGGCGGTGTTCAAGGAGGACCGCAAGGCGTTGAAGGAACTTGTGAGAGAGTCTGACGAGATTTACACCGAGTGCCACAAGATTAAGTATAGCCTGATGCCAGCCCTCAAGAAGATGAAGGGCTCGGGATTGGAACTCTCACTCTACTACATCCAGGTGGTGGACTACCTGAACGAGATGGCGAAGTCGTTGGTGCACATCACACGCCCAGCATTCGACCACATCGACAACAACCACAAGGGTATGTCGGAGCAGCAGACCGAGGACCTCAAACACATCAACGACGATGTGGCAGAGATTTACGGCAGCATCAACCGAATGATTAACGCAAACGACTTCAGCGACATCGATGTAGTGCTGACAATGCGTGACGAACTCTTCGAGCGCATCGCCGTGACAATCAAGTCGGAGTTGAAGCGTATCAACGCGGGCGAGGGTAACACCACAGCTAGTATGTTCTACCTCACCGTATTGAGCGAGACCAAGGCGATGGTGCTTCAGGCGCGTAACCTGCTGAAGGCACAGCGCTACTTCCTCGAGCACGCCGGCGGCCAGAAGAACTGGTCGGCAATGAGCCGCGTGAAATCGTAACAAACCGCGCAAGGGTTAGTTTAATGGGGTCGGAGGTTTCCGATCCCATTTTTGTTTTGTGGGATTTTAAGATTGCTTTAGATATTACAAATTAGCAAAAAAACATTAACTTTGTAGTAACCACAACCATAAACAAAAATAACCTTCCATATGAAAAGAATACTATTATTCTGCATCGGGTTTGCTCTTGTCTCGCTTGAGAGCCTTGCGACAAACACCACCAACACACTTTGGTACAGACAGCCTGCTAAAGTTTGGGAGGAGGCTCTGCCTGTCGGCAACGGACGACTGGGCGCTATGATTTTTGGCAATCCGTTTCACGAGACCATACAGGTAAATGAGGAGAGCCTTTGGTCGGGCGCTCAAATCAATAGCAACAACCCCGAAGCAAGTGAGCACCTCGGCGAAATCAGAGAACTTATACTTAATAACAACTATGTCGAGGCAAACAAACTCGTCGCAAGGCATATGGTGGGCACGCCCCCTATGGTGCGTTCATATCAGACCTTTGGCAACATTTTGCTCGACTATCAGATTCAGGATACAACCTCCTACCGCCGCTCGCTCGACCTCTGCCGAGGCATCAGCACCACCTCATTCTCCGCCGATGGCACAGACTACTCACAAAGCCTCTTTGCCTCTGCCGTTGATGATGTGATAGTGACACACCTCACCGCCTCGGAAAAGGGTGGACTGAACCTCCTTGTACGCCTCCAGCGAGAAAAAGATGCAACCATCAGGGTGGAAGGCAACGAGATTATTATGGAGGGTCAGGTTATAGACAAAGATACTCCACAGGCGGGCAAGGGTGGTAAAAATATGAGGTTTGCTGCCAAGTTGCGCATCCTGCATAAAGGGGGTGAAATCGAGGAGAAGGATGGCGGCATCTACATCAGCGGCGCGCAGCAGGCAACCCTGATATGGCGGGGTGCGACAGATTACAACCTCTCGCAATTGAACTTCGACCGAAGCATAGAGCCCCTGAAGATATGCGATGAGATTATTTCACAAGCCGCCAAACTCGGCTACAAAAGACTTCTCGACAGACACATCGACAACCATACCGAGATATTCGACCGCGTCTCTTTGGATTTGGGCTATACGGAGCAGGACTCACTCCCCACCGACCTGCGCCTGAAGGCGGTAAAGGGCGGAGCAAATGACCCTGGACTGATTGCGCTCTACTTCCAGTATGGTCGCTACCTGCTGATGAATAGTTCACGACAGCCCGCCGTGTTGCCAGCCAACCTGCAAGGCATCTGGAATCGTCACTTTGATGCTCCGTGGGGCGCTGATTTCCACACCAACATCAATCTGCAAATGAACTATTGGCCAGCCGAAGTGTGCAACCTCTCGGAGACTGCGCTGCCTCTTATCGGATTTATCGAATTGTTACAAAAGCCAGGAAGCGTTACAGCCAAGGAGACCTACAATGCCCGCGGCTGGACGCTGCACCACCTCACCGACCCATTTGGACGCACCGCCATAATGGATGGCGTGTGGGGCTGCTTCCCGATGGGTGGTCCGTGGATGACATTTCCAATATATGAGCACTACGCCTTCACGCAGGACAAGCAATTCTTGGGCGATACCGCCTACCCTATATTGAAATCATCGGCAGAGTTTGTTCTCGATTTCTTGGTAAAGGACAAGAAGGGGCAATGGGTAACCATCCCTTCTAACTCGCCCGAAAACAGATACATAGACCCCATAAGTGGCAGAGCCTTTGACCTCACCTATGGAGCAACTATGGATGTGCAGATTATTACAGAGTTGTTCAACAACTGCATCGAGTGCACCGAGATACTGGACAAGGACCACGACTTCGCCGACAAGCTGCGACAGGAGCTCAAAGAGATGCCACCAGTAAAGGTGTCGCCATCGCTGGGCGGCATTCAGGAGTGGATTGAGGACTACAAAGAGGCAGAGCCAGGGCATAGACATATGTCGCATTTGCTCGGTCTGCACCCTGGCACACAAATCACACCTTCGACGCCCGAGTTGTTCGCAGCAGCAAAGAAGACCATAGCCCTGCGCCTCGCATCGGGAGGTGGTCACACGGGCTGGAGCAGAGCGTGGATAATCAACTTTTACGCCCGCCTTTTGGATGGAGACAATGCGCTTCACCACATTGGCGAGCTGCTGAAACGCTCTACCCTCAACAACCTTTTCGACAACCATCCGCCGTTCCAGATTGATGGAAATTTTGGCGGCACTGCGGGCATCGCCGAGATGCTTATCCAGAGCCACGCGGGATATATCGACCTGCTGCCAGCCTTGCCAAAGGCGTGGGGCAAAGGCTCGTTCAAGGGTTTGAAGGCAAGAGGAAACTTTGAGGTTAGTTGCTCGTGGGAGCATAACCAACTCCAAAGCGCAAGCATAAAGTCTCTCGCGGGCAATGAGTGTACGATTCACGCCAATGCGCCTTTCTCTATCTCGTTGAAAGGCAAGCAGATTGCGCAGTCGCAAGCCATCACGAAAAATGGCGTGACATACCACGAAGCCTCATTCCCTACAAAGATTAACACCACCTACAACATAAACAAAAACTAACCTGACAACTATGAAAAAGATATTAGTTTCGGCCGTGGCGATAGCGATGGCGATAGGCGCGCAGGCGCAGCAGAGTGAGGGCGTAAAGGAGATTTCGCTCAAGGCGAAGGAGCAGTACCTCAACATCCCAATCTCTCACCGACAGGGCAGGGAGAGGATGACGCTCAAGGTGGACGGCAAGGAGGAGCGCTCGTTCAACATCCGCATAGCCGATGGCGAGCCCGACTACTGGATTTTCTGCGACATCGCGGAGTTTAAGGGCAAGCAACTCACGCTCACCTATCCGCGCCCAAGCGAGGGACTGAATAAAATCTATCAGGCGGCGGAGATTGCGGGTCAGGACTCGCTCTACCGTGAGCGCTACCGCCCGCAGGTGCACTACACCCAGAAGCGAGGCTGGAACAACGACCCCAACGGACTTATCTACTACGAGGGCGAATACCACCTCTTCTATCAGCACAACCCCTACGAGCGCGAGTGGGAGAATATGACCTGGGGGCACGCCGTAAGCCACGACCTGGTTCACTGGCAGGAACTTGCGCCAGCGCTCCACCCCGACCAACTCGGCACGATGTTCTCGGGCTCGGCGGTGATTGACTACGAAAATACCTCTGGCTTCGGCACGAAGAACAACCCTGCGATGGTGGCTTTCTACACCGCCGATGGCAAGCGACAGACGCAGTGCGTGGCATATAGTCTGGATAAGGGTCGCACCTGGACAAAGTACGAAGGCAACCCCGTGATTGACTCGGGCGAGAAGTGGGAGACGCGCGACACACGCGACCCAAAGGTCTTTTGGTATGCGCCGAAGGGTCATTGGGTGATGGTGCTCAACGAGCGCGACGGACACTCAATCTATAACTCCACCGACCTCAAAAACTGGCAGTTCAAGAGCCACACAACGGGCTTCTGGGAGTGCCCCGAGTTGTTCGAGTTGGCGGTGGACGGCAACCCTGAAAATAAAAAATGGGTGATGTATGGCGCATCGGGTACCTATATGATTGGCTCGTTTGATGGCGAGCGCTTCACCCCCGAGGCGGGCAAATTCTACTATGTGAGGGGCAACATCTACGCGGCGCAGTGCTACAACAACATCCCCGCCGAGGATGGTCGCACGATACAGATTGGATGGGGTCAAATCAACCATCCTCACCTCCCCGTAAACGGAATGATGACCTTCCCGACAGAACTCACCCTGCGCACCACACGCAACGGCGTGCGACTGTATAGTTACCCCGTAAGCGAACTCACGCAGTTGCAGCATCTTGAGGGCTCGTGGACAAACCTCAAGGCAGAGGAGGCGAGCGCGAAACTGCGCCCATTTGGCAAGGAGCAGGCGCTCCTGATTAAGGCGACAATACGCCTTTCGCACGCGACAAGCGCGGGCTTGGGACTTGATGGTCAGAACATTGTGGATTACGACACTAACCGCAACACCATCAACGGCACATTCTACTCGCCCGAGGATATTGGCTCGATGGAACTCACCTTCGACATCCTGCTGGACAGCACCTCGGCGGAGGTTTACATCGACGGCGGAGCCTACTCCTATGTGATGGAGCGCCGCCCACACAACGGCTCGGGCTTCAACTTCTGGGGCACGAACATTATGGTGAAAAACCTTGAGGTCTATACGCTCGATTCGATTTGGAAATAGGGCGTTTTTTGTAATTCAAAATTAGGGTTGCTAAAGTTTAGCAACCTTTTTTTGTTATCATAACAAAAAATGCGCCGCGCGGGCAAAGATGATATACTCTCAAAGTAAATCATAAATCAGGCGTAACGCCTGTATCTTCGTGGGTATGGCACTTTGTGCCACCCCCGCTACCCACGAAGATAAATATCCTATCAAAATAAATTGCAAAACTCCCGTTATGAGTGCGTATCAAAGAAATGCAAATCAGGCGTTACGCCTGCTCCGTTTTTTCTTCTATAAAACCCTCCAAACAACCCCTTTCGTGCCGTCAAACTCGCCGAAAAGTGCTGTTTTGGGGTGGAATTTCGCCACAAAATGCACCCTTTTGCCCCACGAGGAGTCCTCTTGCAACATTCGAGGGGTCCTGACCACATATATTTTGAAGTTTCGCAAATAAATTTCACTTTTGCAATTGGTAGAGATACCTATCCAGAGCGAACAAGCACGATCAAAATAACCAAATTATTAATTTTACGCTTGGGGGCGAGTCCCTCGATGGCGACCGCACCAGTGCGAGAGCCGCGCGTAAATAAAAATTAAAAGTATGAAAATTTTTACTAAAATTGCTTTGACCCTCGCGGTCGCAACAACAGTGGTTTCATCAGCATTCGCGGGTGGTCCTATGACTAACACAAACCAGAGCGCACACTTCTTGCGTAGCGTTGCTCGTGGTACATCACTCACTACCGATGCGGTTTATACCAACCCAGCGGGTGTGGTATTTATGGCTGACGGTTTCCACCTCGGTATCAACGACCAGATGGCAACACAGACTCGTACCATCACTTCTACTTATGCTCCATTCGCTATGGGTGCAAAGAACGGTGGTGTAGCAACAAAGGATTTCGAGGGTGCTGTTACTTCACTCGTTATCCCAAGCGTTCATTTCGCGTGGAAGCACAACCGTTTGGCGTTGATGGCTGGTTTCGGTGTTAACGGCGGTGGTGGCTCATTGGAGTTCGCTAACGGTTTGGGCTCATTCGAGCGTCAGTTCTCGGTATTGCCAGTTGGTATGCAGCAGTTGAATATCCCAGCAACAGCCTACGATATGGATATGTACCTTATGGGTAAGTCTATGACTTTGGCATTCAATGCTGGTGCAGCTTTCCGTTTGACTGATTGGTTGTCAGTTGCTGCTCAGATTCGTTACAGTTCAACATCTAACAGCTATGAGGGTCATATGAAGAATATCAATGTATTGGTTGGCGGTCAGATGCAGTCAGCTTCTGCATTGTTTACAAGCGCACTCACCACTATGCAGGGTCAGTATGCACAGTATAGCGCTATGTATGAGCAGTTGGTTGCTGCTGGTATGGGTGAGTCAGCACAGGCAAAGGAGTTGCAGGCTGGCTTGGCTCAATTGCAGGCTGGTATGCAGACTGTAGGCGAGAACGCGGTGAAGACTTCAGACCACATCCTCGATGTTAAGCAGAAGGGCTCTTCAATCAGCCCAGTAGTTGCTTTGGCATTCCACAAGGGTGCTTGGGATGCATCTTTGAAGTATGAGTTCAAGATGGCAACAGAGTTGGAGATTGAGTCTGCAGAGGTGTCTGCAAAGGATCCAGTTATCAACGCAATCTTCGCTGATGGCACAACTGTTAAGGCAGAGACTCCAGCATTGTTGGCTGCCGCTGTTAGCCGTCACTTCGGTCCTGTAAAGGTTACTGCACAGTGGCACCACTTCTTCGATAAGAATGCCGAGAACTCATTCTCTTCTGTTATCGAGGGCAACACTAACGAGTATATGTTGGGTGTTGAGTGGCAGATTTCTGACAAGTGGTTGGTATCGGCTGGTACACAGCGCACACAGCTCAATATGAACGAGAACGCATACTCTGATATGAACTTCTCTATTTCATCTTGGTCTGTTGCAGCAGGTTTGAAGTATCAGGTGTGTGACCTCGTAGGCATCAACTTGGGTATTATGCCTACAATCTACGACGAGGCAGTTGCCGTAGGTCAGGTTAGCGGCGTAGATTTCAAGGATGTTTACAAGCGTACTTCATTGGCTTGGGGTATCGGTCTTGATTTCAAGTTCGGTAAGTAATATTACCACGATAGCCGAGTCGCTTTTGATCGGGCGGCTCGGAACTAACCGACCTTCGGGGTCGGACTTTGGGAGGGAGTGCTGCTCCCAAAACAACGCTGACGGTGCAGGGCGGATGGGTCATCCCGACGACTGCGCGACAATGTGAATGACGCGACGATTCGCATTGACACGCAATCTGCAGGGGCAGACTACACTCCCCTTGCCACCCGAGCGGGGTAATTCGGGGCTTTTGATTTGGCGGAGGGTGTGAAAGGTTACGCAGATTTTACGGGCGATTTTCGCCGCCGATTACGCATCTCACCGCAATGCCCAAACTGAAATAAAAATACTCTTTTTGTAGGATATGGTTTTTTGATTGCTGGACAGTGGCGCCTCACCTCGGTGGGACGCCGCTGTGATTTTTATATATACGCATACGAGCAACCATATTTACTTTGACCGCAATATTATCTTCGTGGGCAGGGGGGGGGTGACGCGCAAAGCGCGTTATGCCCACGAAGATACAGCCGTGTCGCGGCTGAACTTGACGCACAATGCCACCGAAGATACGCATCTAAAGATGCGCTTTTACTCCCCAAACAACCACAAAAAAAACACCGCAGAGCCGAAGCCCTGCGGTGTCGTATTAAAAGGTCTAACGCTCGATTAGAAACCCTTGCCAATAGCGAGGAAGTCCTCTGCCTTCAAGGCAGCACCACCAATCAAACCACCATCAACATCCTCCTTTGCGAAGATCTCGGCAGCGTTTGAAGGCTTGCAAGAACCACCGTAGAGGATAGGGCACTCGGCAGCAGCAGCGCCGAACTTTGATGCCAATACCTCGCGGATGTAAGCGTGAATCTCCTGTGCCTGCTCTGCAGTTGCAGTCTCGCCTGTACCGATAGCCCAAACTGGCTCGTAAGCGATTACGAGGTCAGCGAACTGCTCCTCTGTAAGGTTGAATACAACCTCCTCAATCTGCTGCTTGCAAACATCGAAGTGCTTGCCAGCCTTGCGCTCGTCGAGGCTCTCACCTACGCAGTAGATAGGCTTCAAGCCGTTAGCGTAAGCCTGTGCCATCTTCTTGTTCAAGGTCTCTGAAGTCTCACCGTAGTACTGGCGACGCTCCGAGTGGCCCAAGATAACATACTCGCAACCGAGAGCAGCAATCATAGATGCTGCAACCTCACCTGTGTAAGCACCCTTTGCCTCTGTTGCGCAATCCTGTGCACCAACAGCGATATCTGTACCCTTCAAAGTCTCAATCACCTGTGAGAGGTGAGTGAAAGGAGGGCATACGATGAAATTAACGCAAGAGCAAACCTCTGAGCGACCTGCGGCTACGCCCTTTGCCAACTCAACGCCCTCTGCTGGGAGGGTGTTCATCTTCCAGTTACCTGCTACAATCTTTTTTCTCATTTTCGTAATTTTTTTATTTGTTTAGTTTTGTGTGTTAGTTTCTCTTATTTATAAGGTTTACAACCACTTTGGTCATAATATCTTTCTCTTCGGTACGGCTTTCGGCAATCATCAAGGTGAGAGCAACAAGTGTGTTGTTGTCTATCAGGCGAGAGCCGTCCTCGCGGTAGAGGATACCATTTTTCTCCAAAAACCACAAAAAGAGAAAAGCCGCAATGCGTTTGTTCCCATCGCTGAAAGAGTGGTTCTTGGTTGTCAAATATAATAAGTTAGCCGCCTTCTCCTCCACGCTGGGATATAAATCCTTTCCGCCGAATGTCTGGTAAATAGCTCCCATTGTACTATGGAATGAGCCGTCCTTCTCGCGGGCGAATAATTCGCTTGCGCCAAATTGGGTCTTCAATACTTGCAGTGCCTCTATTGCACTCTCATATGTCGCCCTAAACAACTCTTCGGTAGTAGTATCGGAAATTTCCAGTTGCTGGTAATCATATCGGTCGAGCGTGTCAAGACCATAGGCAAAGTCGCTGATGACTCGCAACAACCCGATAGCCTCATCTTTGGTGACCGATTTAGCCGCCAATACATCATTCATCACCGCAATAGTTCGCTTCAGCTCCTCCAATTGTTCCGCTTTGGCGTTGTGGTTGATGGCGTATCCCTTAATCAAATACTCTTTAAGAACTCTATTCGCCCAGATGCGGAACTGCGTTCCTCGCAACGACTTTACTCGATAACCAACGGAGATAATGACATCGAGGTTGTAATACGATGTATAATAGTCCTGTATTGCGTCGTTTCCTGCATTCACCACCTTATGTGCAATTTTTGCACACGAGGTATCTGTATCCAACTCACCCTCACGATAAATATTTGCGATGTGACGACCTATTACAGAGCGATCGCGTTGGAACAGATTTGCCATCTGTGCCTGCGACAACCATACACTATCACCCTCCAGACGGACATCCAACTCTGTCTGTCCGTCAGAGGATTGATATATGATTATCTCGCCTTTGCCCATCGTTTACTCTGCCTTCTGGCTCTCAATCCACGCCTTGATATCGGCTGTTGGCAAGCCCAACTTGTTCTTCTTGTTGAAGCCGCAAAGGTCGTTGAAGAGTTTAGCGCCACCCGTAGCCGATGTGTTCTGGAATGACTCTACGGTGATGTAGCCCATCTTCTGGATTGCTGCAACCCACTCCTCGGGGATGCCTGCCTCGACATACTTCGCTGCGTCGTCAGCCACAACCTTCTTCTCTGGGCGCATTGTTGGGAAGAACAACACATCCTGGATAGATGGCTGGTTGAGCATAAACATCGCCAGACGGTCGATGCCGATACCCATACCCGAGCACGATGGCATACCGTACTCCAGCGCGCGCACGAAGTCCATATCGATAAACATCGCCTCGTCGTCGCCCTTCTCCGAGAGTTTCAACTGCTCCTGGAAGCGCTCCAACTGGTCGATTGGGTCATTCAACTCCGAGTATGCGTTACACAACTCCTTACCATTCACGAACAACTCGAAACGCTCTGTCAAATCAGCATTGTCGCGGTGACGCTTGCAGAGTGGTGACATCTCGCGTGGGTAGTCGCAGATGAATGTAGGCTGGATGAGGTGCTCCTCGCAGTACTGACCGAAGATAGCGTCGATGAGCTTACCCTTACCCATTGTGTCGTCAATCTCGACATTCAGGCGCTGGCAGGCCTCGCGCAACTGCTCCTCCGACTGACCTGTGATGTCGTAACCGGTCTTCTCAAGGATGGCGTCTGTCATAGTGAGGCGGCGGAAAGGAGCCTTGAACGAAATCTGCTTGCCGTCAATCTCCAACTCTGTTGTGCCGTTTGTAGCCATCGCCACGCGCTCCAGCATCTTCTCGGTGAAGGACATCATCCACTTGTAGTCCTTGTAGGCAACATAAATCTCCATACAAGTGAACTCTGGGTTGTGGGTGCGGTCCATACCCTCGTTGCGGAAGTTCTTGCCGAACTCATACACGCCGTCGAAGCCACCCACGATGAGGCGCTTGAGGTAGAGTTCGGTAGCGATTCGCATATAGAAATCGGTGTCGAGTGCGTTGTGGTGAGTGATGAACGGACGCGCCGACGCACCGCCAGGGATAGGCTGGAGGATAGGTGTCTCCACCTCGATGTAGCCGTGCTCGTTGAAGAACTCGCGCATAGTGGCCATAATCTTGGCACGCTTAACGAATACCTCGCGAACCTGTGGGTTTACCACCAAATCAACATAACGCTGACGGTAGCGCACCTCTGGGTCGGTGAGTGCATCAAACTGCTTGCCGTCCTTCTCCTTCACGATTGGGAGTGGGCGGATAGACTTCGAGATTACGGTGAACTGCTGGCAGTGTACCGACTTCTCGCCCGAGTTGGTGATGAAGGCAAAGCCCTCTACGCCAACAAAGTCACCGATGTCAAGGAGTTTCTTGAATACGGTGTTATAGAGTGTTGGGTCGCCCTCGGGGCAGATGTCGTCTCGACGGATATAGACCTGGATACGACCAGTGTGGTCCTGCAACTCGAAGAACGAAGCGCTACCCATAATGCGGCGGCTCATAATACGACCCGCGATACGCACCTTGCTGTACTGCTCCTTGTTCTCCTCGGTGAGGTTTGCCGATATCTCTGCGGCAGTTGCTGTCACCTCAAACATCTCTGCGGGGTAAGGCTCGATGCCCATCTCGCGCAAGGCAGTCAGCGACTTGCGACGCAAAATCTCTTGTTCAGAAAGTTCAATGCTCATAATATATTATGTTTTTGTCTATTTGGGTACAAAGTTACATTTTTTTAATTCAAAATGCAAAATTCAAAATTCAAAATTGCCACCATCGGGTGGCGGAGTAATGAGTTTAGAGAATATAAGGACTTTTTGCGTTCCCCAATTTCATAAATTTTGACCCTTGCACAAAAAAAATCCCCCAATCTGTAGATTGAGGGTTAAAGGAAATTAGTAAATAATCATCGACCAATTCTTATCTTCAGCAATCTTGATAGCTTCCTCCGTTATTTCATTCTGCTCCTCAGGTGAAGATGGTTTAACGGGATAAATATACACCTGCATGACATCGGTCTGTGGTGGCCAACTAGGTAGCGCATCAACAAGCTTTGACATCTCCTCTGTTTTAATCTGGTTGCAATAGCAATGAAGTTTTTTCAGTTTCGGATTTTTACTTATATCTAGCGAGGTCAATTTGTTATTATAGCAATCAAGTGAACCCAACTCTGTATTTTTGCTAACATCTAACGATGATAAATTATTACTAGAACAAGAAAGCCTCTCCAATTTTGTATTATTGCTGACATCTATTGATGAAATATCATTTTCATCACAAACAAGAGATTTCAACGCCTTATTCTTGCTAACATCCAGAGTAGTCAGTTGGTTATAAGCGCAACTAAATACATACAGCTCTGTATTTTTGCTTACATCGAGTGACATTAAGTTATTCTCATTGCAAGAAAGAACTTGTAACGCCGTATTTTTGCTAACATCCAACTCTTCTAATTGACTTCCTTTACACACTAGAGTCGTTAATGCAGTATTCTTGCTGACATCCAACGATGCAATAGGTTTATAATGGTTATGAAATCTCAAATCTTCCAGTATGGGGTTTTTACTTACATCCAATGCGGTGAAATGAGGCTCGTCGAACTCAATATATGTGATATCGCCCTTGATTGTAACGGTCTGTTTCTCAAGTTTCAGCCCCAAAATAGTTTCAGCAACAGGACCTCCATCATATGGGTTTTCCCCATATATCTCCTTTGCGCCAATAACCTCGGTAGGTCGTTCATCCTTTTTCAAAAATACCCACATAGTCTTACCGACAGGATGTTCTGTGGTAAAGGTCATTTGGTATTTTGACTCTGGTTTTGGTTCTGGTTTAGGGTCTTCGTGGTTAATCTCCTTCTCGCAAGAGACAAATACCATCGCCATCACAGCGAGGAGGGCAAACAGCAACGAATAATACTTTCTCATAAGCCTCGTGTTTTAGGTTGATAACTTTTTTATCTGGCAGAACCATTTATTATGGTTATTATTAGGTTGTTACCACAAATATAATAACAAAACAAAAATTCACTCTAATGATGATTTTTTGATGTTGTCTGCTTGTAATGCGCACTGCGTCGGTTGAATTTTGAATTTTGAATTCTCCCTTCTTACTCCCAAATCGGGCGCAATGTGCTTACCTCCAGCTCCTTGACCATTATGTTATTACCCCAGAAATTGAAGCCCGACGAGTTGTGTGCCCTCGGCGACCCTAATCCTGTTCCTCGGCGGTGTGCTTTGTATGCCGCCGAAGTTTTTATTTGATATAAGGCTTCGCCTTTCAATCTGCGGAGCAGGCTCCTCACGATCACTCTCACAGGCTACGAACACCTGCGCCATCGCCACCACCGCGAGGGCGGCGAAAAGGAACGAATACAACTTTTTCATAATGCTTACAGGTTGATAGTTTTTCCTCTCTCTCGCCCGCCAGCGACCCCAGGTCCGCCACGCAGGCAAATTATCCACTCAAAGTTAGGAATAAATTTTTGTGTTTCAATGCTCTGGGACGAAAAATGTGGCGAAAATATTATGGAATTTCGTCCCTGAATCTTTCGGCGCGAGGCGATTGTTTTTCTTCGATGGCAGGGGCGATGGCGCAAGGCGCGTTACGCTCCCGAAGATACGCCTCGTCCGCGAGGTGCACATTATAAAAAAACGGAATTATATAGTTTTATGTTGTTATCATATCGTCATCCCCCGACTTGCACAGCAAGGCGATGGGGATCCTCCCGTAAATTGCACCGCAATACATCTATTGAGTGGAGGATTACCTTCGCCACCCTTTGGGTGTCGGGTA
>JAFZFR010000026.1 GCA_017555805.1 Alistipes sp.
ATACGAGCAGCCAATGCAGATCTTCCCTGCTGTTCACTACACAATGGGTGGTATCTGGGTTGATTACAACTTGATGACTACAATCCCTGGTCTTTACGCTATCGGTGAGGCTAATTTCTCTGACCACGGTGCTAACCGCTTGGGTGCATCGGCTTTGATGCAGGGCTTGGCAGATGGTTACTTCGTATTGCCTTACACTATCGGCGACTACCTCTCAAAGAAGATTCAGGCACCAAAGGTATCAACTGATACTCCTGCATTCGACGAGGCAGAGAAGGCTATCAAGGATAAGATCGAGAAGTTGTTCGCAATCAAGGGTAACCAGTCGGTAGATGACATCCACAAGCGTCTTGGTAACATTATGTGGGACAATGTGGGTATGGCTCGTACCGAGGAGTCACTCAACAAGGCTATCAAGGAGATTCAGGCACTTCGCAAGGAGTTCTGGTCAGACCTTAAGTTGGTTGGTACTGCTGACTCATTCAATGTTGAGTTGGAGAAGGCTTTGCGTTTGGTTGATTACCTCGAGCTCGGTGAGTTGATGGCACGCGACGCACTCAACCGTGAGGAGTCTTGCGGTGGTCACTTCCGTTCAGAGCACCAGACAGAGGATGGCGAGGCACTTCGTCACGACGACAAGTTCGCTTATGCAGCGGTTTGGGAGTACAAGGGTATGGATGTAGAGCCAGAGCTCACAAAGGAGGTTCTTGACTACGAGTTCGTACACCGTGCACAGCGTAACTATAAGGACTAATTTGGCGTTAAACTTTAATTTTAGAACACAATGAATTTTACATTAAAGATATGGCGTCAAAAGGACGCTAAATCGAAGGGCGAGTTCAAGACATACCAGGTTGAGAACATCTCTGCCGACACTTCATTCCTCGAGATGCTCGACATCTTGAACAATGACCTGGTTCACAAGGGTGAGGAGCCAGTTGCATTCGACCACGACTGCCGCGAGGGTATCTGCGGTATGTGCTCATTGCACATCAACGGTCACGCACACGGTCCTGCACAGGCTGTTACTACTTGCCAGATGTATATGCGTAAGTTCAAGGATGGCTCTACAATCACAATCGAGCCTTGGCGTTCGGCTGCGTTCCCAGTAATCAAGGACTTGGTAGTAAACCGTGGTGCTTACGACGAGATTCTTCAGGCTGGTGGTTTCGTATCAGTTCGTACAAACTCTGTACCTGATGGTAACGCTATTCCAATTCCAAAGGCAGACGCTGACGAGTCAATGGACGCTGCTGCTTGCGTAGGTTGTGGTGCTTGCGCTGCTACTTGTAAGAACGGTTCGGCGATGTTGTTCGTTGCTGCTCGCGTATCTTCACTGGCGAAGTTGCCACAGGGTCGCGTTGAGGGTGCACGCCGTGCAAAGGCGATGGTTGCAAAGATGGACGAGCTCGGCTTCGGTAACTGTACTAACACAGGTGCTTGCCAGGCACAGTGCCCAAAGCAGATCTCTATCGCACACATCGCACGCTTGAACCGCGAGTTCTTGGCTGCGAAGTTGCAGGACTAAAATAGAATTTTAGACTCATTCCAAGGGTTGCCCAACTGCGGTTGGGTGACCCTTTTTCTTTGCCCTATATCGGGCGATTTGGGCGAGTATTTGCGGTGGGGTGGAGAGGTAGTGGAAAAAGGAATAAAGGTGTGATAAGGGTGTTTTAGAGAAGAAATGGAATGAAATAAAACGCAGCCTTTAGGCTGTATCTTCGTGGGCGTAACGCGCCCAAGGCGCGTCACCCCCCCCCGCCCACGAAGATAGTTTGTCTGCGTTAAAATTGTTATTGTACCCAAGATATAACCACACAAAAATAGGCTACCCAAACGGATAGCCTATTGCTTTATTTGTGGGGAGCCCTACATAAATATCATCAGGATAACCTGTGCGATTACCACGCGGGCAAACATCGAGAGCGGATAGACCGTTGCGTAGGCAACCGATGCGTACTCGCCAGGGATGGTCTCGTTGGCGTAGTTCAGCGCCATTGGGTTTGCCATCGAGCCGCACAACATTCCGCAGGTAGTGCCAAAGTCGTTCTTCGCCCAGCGCATCGACACCAAGCCCATAATTAATATAGGTAGAAGTGTGATTGCGAAGCCAAGCGCCACCCAGATAAGACCCGTCGCGCTGAATGCAGTGGAGAAGAAGTCCTGACCAGCATTCAAACCAAGGCAGGCGAGGTACAGCGAAAGACCGATTGCTCGCAGCATAAGGTTTGCGCTCTGTGTCGTGTAGGTCACAAGGTGCAGACGAGGTCCGTAGATACCCAGCAGGATACCCACCACGATAGGTCCGCCCGCCAAGCCCAACTTAACTGGCAACGAAATGCCTGGCAACGAGATAGGTATTGCTCCCAGCACAAGACCCAGCGCCAAGCCGATGTAGATGGCCGTCAGGTTTGGCTCGTTGAGTTCGCCCTCGGCATTGCCGAGCACCTTCTCGACCTTCATCACGGCACGCTCGCCACCCACCACGACCACGCAGTCACCCACCTGCAAGGTGAGGTCGGGCGTCGCCAGCAAAGCCATACCACTGCGGTAGATGCGGCTGATGTTGATGCCGTAACTGTTACGCAGGTGGAGTGAGCCGAGTCGCTTTCCGTTGATGTCGGGGCGTGTGATGATGATGCGGCGCGACACCATACGGCTATCGACCTTGTTCCAATCGACATTGTCGCTGTTCCAGTCGATGCTCTCGCGTGCGCCAATCATAGCCTCCATAGTGTCAATATCCTTGCGTGAGGTGACAACCATCACGCGGTCGCCCTCCTGCAATGTCGTGTCGTTGGATGGGAGGATAACCTCGCCACCACGCCACAGACGCGAAATCACAAATGGTACATGAGCATACTCCGCCAACTTATGCAGGTCCTTGCCAAATACGCCTGGGTTCTGCACGCGCAGCGTAGCGATGTAGGTGTTGTTCTCGTGCTTTGCGTTTGGCGCTGCGATGTCACCCTTGCGTACCCACAAGCGGTTGATTACAAGGATGGCGATGATGACGCCCACCACACCCAGAGGATAGGTCACCGCGCAACTCAACGCGGGCGCCGTCGTAGGCAATCCCATCTGCGCCAATGTCTGCTGCGAAGCACCCAGAGCGGGGGTGTTGGTCGTAGCACCGCACAGCACGCCCATCATCTCGGGCAGTGGCATATCGAGTGCGAAACTCAACCCTACGGCCATCATCGTGCCAATCAAGATGACGCCCAGACCCAACGCATTGAGTTTGACGCCACCCGAGCGGAAGGCACTCATAAAGCCAGGTCCCACCTGCAAACCGAGCGAATAGACGAACAGAGCAAGGCCGAAGTTCTCGGCAAAGAGCAGCATCTTCTCGTCGATGGTGATGCCGAAGTGACCCGCCACGATACCCGCAAAGAATACGAATGTCACACCCAAAGACACTCCCCACACCTTCACCTTGCCAAAGATAAGACCGATGGCAGAGATGAGCGACACCACGATTACTGCCTGCGTGGCGGAGTGCTGGAAAAATAGAGTCTCAAACATCTTTTCTAAATGAAGTTCAGAAACTAAAGGTTGTTTTTATGATAGCCTTTTATCGCAAGTCCATCTCGTCGAGCAGGTATGACGCGCCACCGATGCGGTCCACCACGAACAACACATAGCGGATGTCCACCGAGATGTTGCGGCAGATTGTAGGGTCGAACTCCATATCGCTCATCGTTGAGCGCCAGGTGCGGTCGAAGTTGATACCAATCAACTCGCCCTTGCCATTGATTACGGGTGAACCCGAGTTACCGCCCGATGTGTGGTTTGTTGCGAGGAAGCATACAGCCACGCTCTCGCGGTTGCCAATCTGCGAAGCCCAACGACCATAATCCTTGCGGGCGTAGATGTCGCGCAACGACTGTGGGATGTTGTAGTCGTAGATATTTGGGTCATCCTTTGCGATGATGCCGTCGATTGTTGTCACAGGGTTGTGATACTCGCCATCGGCATACTCATAGCCCGCCACCGAGCCGTATGCCACGCGCAGAGTGAAGTTCGCATCTGGATAGAAGGCGCGCTTCTTGTCCCACTCGCGCAGTGCGCGCATATATGGGCGATACCACTGCTCAACATCAGGGATGTTGCTCAAGTTGCGATAGCCCACCTTTGCAATCTGCTGACGCATAGGCGTAAGGATGGTTGCCAACTCCGCCATTGGGTCGCTCTCCAAGGTTGCTGGGTCGAACTCTGGCGAAGTAATCTTTGTGTTGTCGTAGAGATAATCAACATACGCCGTAACGCCACCCTTTGCCTCGATAGCCGCTGTGAGAGCCTCTGGTACGCCACCCTCTGGCATACGCTTGAGGAACTCGCCGAGCATCGCGTGAGCAATCTTGCGGTCAATAGCCACCGAGTAGTTCTTCATAAAGCCTGCGTGTGAAGCCTTTGCACTCTTTAAGAAACTCTCTGCATCCTTTGCACGATTCTTCATTGTAAGCAAAGAGTTTGCAAGACTCAACGCCTCGATGCCACCAACCGACTCGTTGAAGAGTTCGCGCACGAAGTACTCCTTCTTCGCCTTGTCGTATGATGCGCTCATATTCGCGAGCAGATCCTTGTACTCTGGCTTATCCGCTGCCCAAGCCGCGAACTCCGCCTCGTAGGCCTTCTTTGACTCAACGGTCTTCAGGCGACGCAAGCCCAACACCTCGCCCTGCCACTTCTTCCAAGCATTGGCGATTGAGGCGTGCTTCGATGCATACTGGATACGCACCGCCACATCCTCCGCCTGCGCTGCCGAGATGATGTCGAGGCGCTGTGTGCGAAGGTCAATCTTCATTGGGTCAGAAATCTCTGCCACATACTCCACAGCGTCCGATGTCACATACTCCTGCGTGTTGCCCGGGAAGCCGTAAATCATAGTAAAGTCACCCTCCTTCACGCCCTTTGTAGATACGGCAAAGTGGCGCTTTGGCTGGTATGGCTTGTTGCTTTTTGAGTAGTCGGCTGGCTGGTTGTCCTCGCCCGCATATACGCGGAAGATTGAGAAGTCGCCTGTGTGGCGTGGCCAAATCCAGTTGTCGGTGTCGCCACCAAACTTACCGATTGATGATGGTGGAGCACCCACCAGACGAACATCGCGATATGTCTGATATACAAACAGGAAGTACTGATTGCCGTAGTACATTGGCTCAACACTTGCGCGGTAGCCCTCGCCCGTAGCGGCGGCCTTTGCGATGTCGGCAGCCTTCTCGCCGTTGTTGATGCGGTCGGTCACATCCTCCATCTTCACCAGAAGGCTTACGGTCAAGCCTGGCACTGGCAACTCCTGCTCGCGAGAGAGAGCCCAGAAACCGTCGGTGAGGTAGTCGTGCTCGACAGATGATAGTTGCTGGATAGAGCCGTAGCCGCAGTGGTGGTTCGTCAGGAGCAGACCCTCCTTCGACACGAACTCGCCAGTACAGCCGCCGCCAAACTGCACCACAGCATCCTTCATCGACGCCTTGTTGATAGAATAGATATCCTCGGCAGAGAGTTTGAAACCCTTGCGCTTCATATCCTTGATGCGCTCGCCAATAAGGCTTGGCAACCACATACCCTCGTCAGCGTGGCTCGGAGTGAGGAAGCACGCGCAGAGGAGCAAAAGAGTAAAGATTTTCTTCATATTATTTCTTGATTTTTATTTGCGAATGATGTTCACCTCGCCCCTCTCGCCAAAGGCGATGATGGAACTTGGCTGACCAGTAGGCTTACCCTGGAAGCGGGGATTTACAACATAGTCCACACCGTCGATAATCTCCTTTGCGACATCCTTCAAACCCTTGAGTGGGGTAGGCTCACCCGAGATATTTGCCGATGTCGAAACGATTGGCTTGCCGAACTTGCGGAGCAGCTGGCGACAGAAGTCGTGGTCGGGTACACGCACACCGAGCGTTCCCTCCTCGGGGATAAGGTTTGCGGCAACACCCACAGCGCCCTCAAGAATAAGGGTGAGAGGCTTCTCGCTCATCTCCATCACCTCGAAGGCAATGCCTGGCGCCTTGTTTACATACCTCACAATCATATCTGCATCGCGACACAAAACAATCATCGAAGTCTTGTTCTGGCTCTGCTTCAACTTATATATCTTCTCCACCGCCTCGGCATTTGTGGCGTCGCAACCGATGCCCCACACCGTGTCGGTAGGGTAGAGGATGATGCCGCCCGCGCGGAGCACCTCTATCACGCTTTGAATCTCTTTTTCCATATATATAAAGTATTTAATAAGACAAAAGTAGTGAAAAATGTTATACGAAAGATTGTTTATCAGCGAATTTCTCTATCGTAGGTTGCTGATTGCTGATTTTTTTACTAATTTTGCGGTCAGCAAGAAAAATAATAACAAAAAATAACTCACTATGGGAAGAGCTTTTGAGTATCGTAAAGCAAGAAAGATGAAGCGCTGGGGTCACATGGCGCGCGTATTTACCAAGATCGGTAAGGAGATTGAGATGGCAGTAAAGGCATCTGGTTCAGATCCAAACTCTAACACTCGCCTCCGTATCCTCATCCAGAATGCCAAGGCAGAGAATATGCCAAAGGAGAACATCGAGCGTGCTATCAAGCGTGCAACAGATAAGGATGCAGCCGACTATAAGGAGATGATTTACGAGGGCTACGGTCCTCACGGTGTAGCGTTCTTGGTTGAGACTGCTACCGACAACACTAACCGTACAGTTGCCAGCGTGCGTATGTACTTCAACAAGTGCGGCGGTACATTGGGTAACTCTGGTTCAGTGTCGTTTATGTTCGAGCACAAGTGTATCTTCAAGTTCAAGCCAGTTGAGGGCGTTGATTTCGAGGAGATGGAGCTCGAGATGATTGACTTGGGCGTTGATGAGTTCTTCCACGAGGAGGGCGAGGTTACAGTGAGCGCACCTTACGAGTCATTCGGCGCAATCCAGAAGTGGATTGAGGATATGGGCTACGAGTTGGTATCTGGTGAGGGTGTTCGCATCCCAACCGACACCAAGGAACTCACTGCGGAGCAGCGTGCTGATGTAGAGAAGTTGCAGGAGAAGCTCGAGGAGGATGATGATGTGGTGAATGTTTATCACACAATGGCAGAGTCTGACGAGGAGTAAAAATTGTCAAAGCAGGTGTTTTCTGCGTTACGCTTGCGCCATAATTGCTCACATACTTTAAGTATGCTCCGCATTATGTCGCTTCGCAAGCCTTAAAAACCCTCTGCTTATACAATTTTTAGGCTTAGTTAAGATTAGGTTTTTAGCGATATTTAGGCGTAACCCAAAGGTTGCGCCTATTTTTTTGTGTGTATAATAAAATTTATCTTCGTGGGTAGCGGGGGTGGCACAAAGTGCCATACCCACGAAGATACAGCCTGAAGGCTGCGCTTTTACATATAATATATATGATTGCGAGAAACCAAAGGTTTTTATTATCTTTGTGGGAAGAAACAACAAAAACTTAAATGAATATGAAGAAGATTTTTATTTTGTCGGCGGTGCTGGCTCTCTTTTCTGCCTGCAACTCAAACAAGGATGAATGGAAGTTGGTGTGGGCTGATGAGTTCGACGGCGAGACCATCGACGAGGGCTCCTGGACACGCGTCCCTACGGGCAAGGATGATTGGGATGATATGATGTCGTTGCGTGACGACCTCGCCTATATCGAGAATGGCGAGTTGGTGCTTATGGGCAAGGTCAATGACGGCACAGCGCCCGACAATGGTCGCCCATTTGTTACAGCGGGCATCATCAGCAAGGGCAAAAAGGCGTTCCAGTTGGCTCGCTTCGAGGTGCGTGCGAAGTTCTCATCTGCCAATGGTTTCTGGCCAGCGATTTGGCTCTCGGGTCCTTGTCCTGACTACGGCACCGAGGAGTATGCCGAGATTGATATGATGGAGCACCTGAACTATGATGACTATATCTTCCACACCGTTCACTCAAAGCACGCGGCAATCATCCACGACAACCCTTTGCGTGGCACAACGGTTCCCATCAATCGTGACGACTGGAATCTCTACGCTGCCGAGGTCTATCGCGATAGCGTCTGCTTCTATGTGAACGGCGCAAAGACACTGACCTATCCTCGTGTGGAGGGTCTTGAGTATCAGTTCCCATTCCCCGAGAAGGAGATTCACATCCGCCTCTCAAACCAACTCGGTGGCGGCTGGGTAGGTCCAGTCAGCAACCCCGAGCAGTTGCCTACCGAACTCCGCGTAGATTATGTAAGAGTGTATCAAAAATAAAAGAAAAGGCTGCCAATCGGCAGCCTTTTTTCTTACTTAAGGATATGTTTTGCCAGCATTCGCTGCAAACCCTTGATGTCGAGGTTTCGTTTGAACTCCTTGACCATTGGAGAAGAAAGACCTCGCACCCACAGTTTCATCTCGCAATCTCCGTCGAATGTGCCACCCGTCTCGATGCTGAAGTGGGTGATTGAGGAGTAGGGGATGGAGTGGTACTCTCGCTTGCTACCTGTCACGCCCTGCACATTGAGCATTATCAGGCGCTTGTTGGTGAAGACCCACTTGTCGCGGAAAATCTTGAACGCCGCCTCAATCTCCTCGCCGTCGATGATAATCTCGCCGAACTCCGACTGCAACTTTTCGGTATCCACCTCGGTGGCGTTGCCGAAGAGGTTATTGATGATAGACATATCGCTTTACTTCTTATTCTTGATAATCCACTCGGCAATCTGCACCGCGTTGAGTGCTGCGCCCTTCTTAATCTGGTCGGCCACGCACCAGAATGTAAGACCATTCTCGCGGCTGATGTCCTTGCGGATACGACCTACATAGACTGGGTCCTTGCCTGCGATGAAGAGTGGCATAGGATAAACCTTCTCTGCTGGCTCGTCCATCAACACCACGCCCTCTGCCTCGGCAAATGCCTTGCGAGCCTCCTCTGGGGTAATCTCGTGCTCGGTCTCAACCCACACAGCCTCCGAGTGGGCACGCATCACCGGCACGCGCACACAAGTTGCCGATACCTTGATGTCAGAGTGCATAATCTTCTGTGTCTCGTTGTACATCTTCATCTCCTCCTTGGTGTAGTCGTTCTCGGTGAATACATCAATGTGAGGGATTACATTGTATGCCAACTGATAAGCGAACTTATTTACGGTAGGCTCCTCGCCCGCAACCAACTGCTCGTTCTGCTTCTTGAGTTCCGCCATAGCCTGTGCGCCGCCACCACTTGCCGACTGGTAGGTAGCGATGTGTACACGCTTGATGTGCGAGAGTTTCTCGATGGCGTTCAGCGCCACAACCATCTGGATAGTTGTGCAGTTAGGGTTTGCGATGATGTTGCGTGGTGCGTTCAGTGCATCCTCTGGGTTTACCTCGGGCACAACCAGGGGCACATCGCTATCCATACGGAATGCCGATGAGTTGTCAATCATCAGTGTGCCGTGCTTGGTGATTGTCTCGGCGAACTCCACCGATGTGGAGCCACCAGCCGATGTGAGGGCGATGTCGATACCCTTGAAATCGTCGTTGTGCTGCAAGAGTTTCACCTCAATCTCCTTGCCGCGGAAGATATACTTCGAGCCCGCGCTGCGTGCCGAGCCGAACAATACCAACTCATCAACCGGAAAATCCACTCTCTCGTTCAGGATTGAAAGGAACTCCTGACCTACTGCGCCACTTGCGCCTACAATTGCAATTTTCATATTTTGTAACTTGTTATATCGTTAATCGAAAAATTCATCTGATGTTGTCTGCTGTGTCGCTGCGGCGTTAGCCTCCAACTCCTTCGGACAGTCGTACGACTCCCAGCCCTCGGGGCGTGAGAACTTGGCGTTGCGACTCATACCCAGGCGTGGGTCATCATACGAGCGCTTGAGGAACTCGCCCACGATAGGCAGAGCCATCACGCTACCCTCACCCTGCGACTTGAAGTGAACCGACTGGTCCTCGCCACCAACCCACGAACCCGCCACAAGGGTAGGGGTCACGCAGATAAACCACGCGTCGCGGTTCTCGTTCGAGGTACCTGTCTTGCCACCGATGTCCATCTTCTCAAGACCGAACTGCCACTGCAAGCGACCACCCGTACCGGCGGTAATCACGCGGTTGAGCATCGTGAGCATAGTGTATGCTGTGTGCTTGTTCACCGCATCCTGCGACTGTGGGATGAAACTTGAGATAAGGTTGCCCTGACGGTCCTCGATGCGAGTGACGAAGATTGGGTCGATGTGCACACCCTCGTTCACGAATGTCGAGTAGGCGCTCACCAACTCAAACACATTCGACTCGAATGCGCCCAGACACAATGCGTAGGCTGGGTAGATGTAACTCTTGATACCCATATTGTGGAGGAAGTCAGCCACCGTCTCTGGCTGCTTCGCCTGCTTCATAATCCACGCCGAGTAGTTGTTGCGCGAGTTTGCCAAGCCCCAGTAGAGTGGGTGCAACACGCCGTCATACTCCACCTTGCCCGCCTCCTTTGGCGACCAGATTCCCGCAGGCGTCTCAATCGAAACGGGGAGGTTTGGTGCGTAGGTGCAAGGTGTAAGACCCAACTGGTCGATAGCGAATGTATAGATAAATGGCTTTACGGTAGAACCAATCTGGCGCTTACCCTGCTTTGCCATATCGTACTTGAAGTAGCGGAAGTTAGGACCACCCACATAAGCCTTCACCTGACCCGAGCGAGGGTCCATAGCAACCAGGCTGGCGCGCATAATGCGCTTGTGGTGGAGGATAGAGTCGCGTGGCGACATCACCGTATCGCGCTCGCCCTTGAATGTAAAGACGCGCATCTGGCATTTCTCGTTGAACGATGCGAAAATCTCCTTCTCGGTCAAGCCCGTCTTTTTCATCTCGCGGTAGCGGTCGGAGTTCTTCATCGCGCGCTTGATGATTGCCTCAATCTCCTCCTTCTCCAAGTCCTGGAACAACACGCCCGTAGCCTTCACCTGGCGGTCCATTCGTGGCTGGATGACGCTCTCCATCTGCTTCTGCACCGCCTGCTCGGCATAGCGCTGCATCGTAGGGTTGATTGTGGTATAGATACGCAGACCATCGCGGTAGATGTTGTAAGGTGTGCCGTCGGCCTTCTCGTTCTTGTGACACCAGCCGTAGAGTGGGTTCTCGTCGTACTCCTTCACCGCCTGCTCGTAGTCCCAGTCTGTAAGGAACTGACGGCGTGTAGGACGCTTGGCGTTCATCACATTACGCAACATCTCGCGGAAGTAGGTAGCCTCGCCCTCGTTGTGAGAGATAGGCTTGTAGTTCAGCGTGATAGGCAGCGCTGTGAGTGAGTCGCACATCTGGCGTGAGATAGCGCCCACCTTACGCATACGGTTGATAACGAGGTTGCGTCGCGCCAAAGCATTCTCGGGGTTACGCACTGGCGAGTAGCGTGTTGGGGCATTCACCACGCCCACCAGCATAGCCGCCTCCTGGATGTTCAACTCGTTTGGTGCTTTGCCGAAGAAGGTGCTTGCCGCCGACTTGATGCCATAGGCATTCGAGCCGTAGCCTACGGTGTTGAGATACATCGCCGCAATCTCCTCCTTGGTGTAGTTGTGCTCGAGTTTCAGGGCGGTAATCCACTCCTTGAACTTCGACTGCACGAGTTTCGATGTGCGTGCTATCTTGCCTCTGTCGCGTACGGTGTCGCGAGGAAAGAGGTTCTTTGCCAACTGCTGTGTAATGGTCGAACCACCACCCTGCGAGTGGTCACGCAGAGCGATAGTCTTGATGCCCACGCGGAAGAGCGAAGGGATATCAATACCCGAGTGGTTGCGGAAGCGCTCGTCCTCGGTAGCGATGAGTGCCGCCACGACGGGAGGTACATCTCTGCCATCAAGGGTGATATGTTTCGCAGAGTCCTGTGGGAACAACTCCTCATACTGCACATAGGAGCGGTTCTGCACGAAGAATGTGCCGATGATGTGACCATTGTCACCATAAATCTCGGTTGCGAGGTTGCTCTTTGGGTTCTCCAACTCCTCGAACGAAGGCATACGGCCAAAAGCACCCGTTGCTGCCAGGATGAGCATCAAAAAGAGCAGTCCGACGGGAATCATCACCACCGCCCACATCGCTCTTACGACCTTGCGCTTATTCTTAAAGAATCGTTTAATATCCATAGTCTGAAAGTACGCTAAATTCCAAGGTACAAAGATATGAAAATATTTCTGAATTATCTTCAGTCGCGAGGCAAACAATGCGCTTTTGGGCGCATAGATTCTTTTGGAACAAAAGAAAAGGGGTGTCAGAAGGGCAAATCGAGTCCCGCCGAGAAGTAGAAACCGCCCTCGCTGGGCTGGTAGAACGAGAGTCGCAGCGCCGTGGTTGCCGCCGCGGGTTGCTTGAGGATGTTCACATCGAGGATTATATCACCGCCATAGGAGGTGAGAGTGTGCCACTTGTGCTCCACCGAGCCCTCCTCCCTGAACTGCGCGTGCTGGAAGCGAGCCATATCGAAGCCCGCATTGAGGCGTATGCGCTTGAAATAGATGATGCCCTCCCAGCCGCCATCGGGGTAGCAGATAGGGAGTTGGTAGTTAATCGAAGTGGCGAGATAGTTCTTGTTCTCAATCTGTGTCGAGTTAAAGCCGCGAGGCAGCAGGCGTGCCGACTTGAAACTCAATGCCGATACCGCATCGTCGCTGCTGAAACCGCCCCACGAGTTCTGGTATGCCGCCGCAATGGTGAGGCTGTTGTGAGGCAGGAAGCCAGGGGTGTAAACCTTCGCATAGATTGCTGCCAGGTCGCTGAAGTTATCATTTGCTGGGTTTGTCGCATAGGTCGCCGAAGCCACCACGCCCCAGCGGGGAGCGAAGTCGCGCTTTGCCATACGCACCATATCCTGATATGAAAGCGAGAACTGCGTCAGGTGCAGACCCTTGCTGTAACCAATGGTCGCCACATTGCTGATGCCGTCATCGAAGTTGAGTTTGCCCGTATTAGCCACCAGTCCGTTCGAGAACTCCCAGCCAGCCGATGCCACGAGGTAGCGGGTGTGGTATCCGCTCTGGAACATCAGCGGCAGCGACACATTGAGCCCCATAGCGTAGTACTTGCCACGGCGAGGTGGCTCGGGGAACTCGATGGCGTGCTTCTCGGGGTTGTAGGTGTAGATGGGGTAGATGTTCTGGCGGCCGCCATAGGTGGCGTTGATGCTGATTGTAGGTCCAAGACCATAGTAGCGCAGCGCACCCTTCACCAGGTGACCGCTGTCGCCGCTGTAACCGTATGTGAAGAAACCCTGCATTGACGAGAGCAGGTTTTGGGTCATAATCGTTGCGCCGATGTTCATCGTGATGTCGCCCTCGCTCAAGGTGAATGGGTCGTATGATAGTGGCGCCCAACTGTGGAAGTTAAAGAGGTTCAGTGCCTTGCGATAGCGGCGTGTCTTTTCGGATGCAGCCTCCAGCGCCTCGCTCGATGGGGTGAGGCTTACCGTGTCGAGGTTTATCACATCCCACTTTGTGCGTTGCGGATTGACTATGTTTTTTGGCAGGGTAGAGTAGGCAACCTCTCGCGTGAGGGTGTCGGTGCTCTGCACTGCGGGGTGGTAGCCCTGCTTGTCGTAGGTGGTCATCAATACCTTGCCCTTGCCTGCGGGTGCTGGGTCGAACGAGCCGTAGGTAGATTGCGAAATCTGGTACTCCTTGCCCTGCAAGAGGTCGTAGCAGTGCACCTCATCCTTGCCCGAGGCAATCGAGCCGAAGTAGAGGCGTCCATCCTCGGCACGCAACTTACTCAAGGTAATATAGGCGGGGCGTGTGAGGGGTGTGATGCGGTAGTCGCTATCAATCTTTGCTATGTGCATACCTCTTTCGGAGGTGATGATGCAGTAGTGTGCCTGCGTGATGTTATCCCACGCCAGCGAGTGTACCTCCTCGCCAAAGGGGAGTGTGAAAGAGTGCTCGTTGCCGTCGCAGAGGCGGTGGTGGAACGAGTATATTCCCTGCGACTCATACTCCACCCAGGCAAGTCCGCCCTCGTTGTCGGGCGTAGGGTAGAGGATGTTGCGGCGCTGCATATATGCTGTGCGGGGGCGTCGGCTATCAAGATCAAGGTAACAGAGACGCGAGTTCACCTTCTGCTCGAAGATGACGCTGCGGCGATACTCCGTCCACCAGAGGCGGTTGTTCACCGCATCGTAGATTGGGCGGGTCGATATGTTGCCCGTGTAGCAGAGTCGCTTTTCGTGTCCCGTTGCGGGGTCGAGCGCGACAAGATGGTCCACCTTGCTCATTGAACTCTTCTGCGCGATGACCTTATCGCCCACCCACAAGGGGTTGGAGTAGGTGGTGTAACTTGTCATCTCGGGCGCGGGGAGTTGCTCGCTGCTATTCTCGGTGTGGGGCAGGGCGCTCCAGAAGTTGTTAAGCGAGGAGAAGGTGAGGTCGAAGAGTTGCTTCGACGAGAAGCCGAACAGGTGCTTCATTCGCCACCCCTCGGAGATGATTGTCCACGGATGGCGCGGACCATAGTCGGCAATGTCGTTTGCCATAATTCTGCCCGAGAGTTCGTTGCCGTGCGCCACCATCTGGTAGCCGAACTTATAGTGGTCGGGTATAAAGTCGCGGTATGAACCGCAGAAGAATTTGTCGCTGTTGGGGTATAGGTTGGCGATGTCGCCCATAGCGCGATATTCAAGCGTAAAACTTGGTTGCAGGGCACGGCCGAATGAAGAGAACTGCGTCTCGCACATCGTGGCGTCGCCCTCCATCATCCACAGTGGCATAAATATCAGGCCGATGGTTGAACTCTGCTGACCCAAAAGATAACTCAAGAACTTGATGAAGCCGACATTGAGGTTGTTGTACTGCGCCGCATGGCGGTACTCGTGCGCCACCAACTGCTTGAGCCACGGCATCGAGTAGCCCTCGATGGCGGGCGTGGAGAGGAACTCCACTCGCTTCGGCAACCACATCACCAGTCCGTTGGAGTTCATATTCTCGGGGTGGATGATAAATGGGATGTCGAGCGGCGGCAACTTAAAGCCGTAGTTGATGTCCGGGCGCACCTGCCCTGTGAGGTAGAGCGTTGTGAGGCCTATCTGGTTGGCACTCTCGGGGTAGATTACGCTCGCCTGCTGACCCTTCGACTCGCGCCACTTGAGGCGTGCGGGGTCTGCTCCCCAACTATAATACTGGGCAAAAGAGTGTACCGCGCTCATCACAAGTATGAGCGCCAGCAACGCAAATTTTATCTTTATGCCCCTTCTCATTTCTTATCCGCCAGCTCTCTTGCAGCGGTAGCCAGCCTTGGTGAGCAAATCTACTACGCGGTCGCGGTGGTCGCCCTGGATGATAATCTCGCCATCCTTCGCCGAACCGCCCACTCCGCACTTGCTCTTGAGCATACGACCCAACTCCGCCAGGTCAGCTTCCTTGCCTACGAAGCCCTTGACCAGCGTCACGGTCTTGCCGCCACGATGCTTGCGGTCGAGCCATACGCGCAGGTCCTGCTCCGCTGGGGCGAGGGTTGCAGCCTCTGGCTCCTCGGTGGTTGTGTATTCAAAATCGGGGTTGGTAGAGAAGACCATACCCAATCGTTCTTTCCAATCGTTCATATCGAAAAAGGTTTTTGCAGCGAAAATCAAGAAAAAATTGTTCCTTAATTGTCTCTGCCCGATAATTCGGGTGTTATTATTTGGTGCAAAAATACAAAATTGTTATATTTACAACAAATTATGAAACGAGCAAGAATCGAAAAATTGAATGCCGACCACCTGATTAACCACGACAGATCGCGTTGCTTCGTGCCGCCGACCATTGTCGATGATGGGCGTGAGCGTGTGGAGGTCTTTGTCGAGGGCTACGAGGATGTTGCCTTCTGGCGTTCTATTTTCGACCATTTCGACAACCCATATCTCCGTTTTGAGATCTCTGTGCCCAACCGCGAGGATTTGCCCAAGGGCAAGAAGGTGCTGATGTCGATGATTCCCCGCTCGTCGGAGCATATGTTGCTGTGTGTCGATTCCGACTTCGACTATCTCTTCGGTGACCGCACGCCCCAGGCTAAGGAGGTGTGTGAGTCGGAGTTTATGTTCCACACCTACACCTACGCCACAGAGAATTACTTGTGCTATGCCCCCTCGCTTCACAATGTATGCGTGAAGGCGACCAAGAACGATAGTCATATCTTTGATTTCGTGGAGTTTATGGCAGAGTATTCGCGCACGATTTATCCTCTGTTCTTGTGGTATGCCTATTCGGCGCAACTCTCCTATGAGTCGGTCTTTCCGCTCATTGATTTCAAGAATGCGGTGCGTATCGGCTATGTCGAGATTGAGAATAATGGCGCTGACACCATCGCTTGGCTGTCTCGTCAGGTGGCACGCAAACTCTCGCGTCTAGAGCAGGAGAATCCCCGTATGGCGGCGGAGATGCCAGCCTTTGCCGAGTATCTGCGAGGAAAGGGTGTTGAGCCCGAATGTACCTATATGTTTATGCACGGTCACACGCTGATGGATAATGTGGTGATGATTCTTCTCAATACCGTATGCGACCGCCTGCGCCAGATGACTATCGCCAAGATTAATTCATCAAGCAAGACTGGCTTGTCGCTGAAGAACGAACTCAGCAACTACTTCAACACTCTGCGCTCGACACGCGATGTGTTGCTTGATAACGAGAACTACACCTCGTGTCCGCTCTACGCCAAGTTGGAGGATGATATCGAGCGTTACATCAACTCTACAATTGAGAAAATCAAGGCCAAGCGCGAGGGAGTAAGTGTGAAATAAAAAGGGTAGAGTTACCCCGATGTAGGATAAAAAGAGAAGAGGCTGTCAAACCGAAGTTTGGCAGCCTCTAAAGCGTCTATACTAAATTGATTAGATAGCGTTTGTGTCGTAGAGAACCTGGTTCACCTTGCGAACAGCAGCAGCCGATGCCTCGAATGCAGCCTGCTCCTCAGCAGTGAGGTCGATCTTAACGATCTTCTCGATACCCTTGCGACCGATAACTACTGGTACACCGATCATAATATCCTCCTGACCATACTCGCCCTCGAGGTAAGCACCGCAAGGGATGATGCGCTTCTGGTCGCCCAAGATAGACTCAACAACTGATGCTGCAGCAGCACCTGGAGCATACCAAGCTGATGTGCCGAGCAAGCCAGTCAAAGTAGCACCACCAACCATAGTGTCAGCAGCAACCTGAGCGAGCTTCTTCTTTGAGAGGAACTGTGATGCAGGAACACCCTTGATTGTAGCCTTTGATGTCAAAGGAATCATAGTTGTGTCACCGTGACCACCGATAACCATACCGTCAACATCGTGGATGTTAGCGTTAGCAGCCTTTGCCAAGTAGCAACGGAAGCGTGATGAATCGAGTGCACCACCCATACCGATTACGCGGTTCTTTGGAAGACCTGTTGACTTCAAAGTAAGGTAAGCCATTGTATCCATTGGGTTAGATACGATAACGAAGATAGCGCGTGGTGAGTGAGCCAAAGCCTGTGATACTACGCTCTTTACGATGTTAGCGTTTGTGCCGATGAGCTCCTCACGAGTCATACCTGGCTTACGAGGAATACCAGAAGTTACAACCACTACATCTGAGTTAGCTGTCTTCTTGTAGTCGTTAGTGCAGCCTGTGAGCTTAGTCTTGAAATCGGTTGTAGCCGATGCCTGGTACATATCAAGCATCTTACCCTCAGACAAACCCTCCTTGATGTCGATCAATACTACCTCGTCTGCTACCTCGCGCGCTGCCAATACATTAGCGCAAGTTGCGCCTACCATACCAGCGCCAATAACTGTTACTTTTGACATAATTTTGTTGTGTTATAAATTTTGAATTTTCGTGAATTAACCAATCAACTCGGCATAAGCCTCTGGAGTAAGGAGTGAGTCATACTCTGCTGGGTCTGACATCTTCACCTTAATCATCCAACCCTCACCGTAAGGATCAGAGTTTACCAACGCAGGGTCAGCATCTACGGCGTCGTTGAACTCAACAACCTCGCCACCCACTGGGATAAACGCATCGCTCACAGTCTTTACTGCCTCGATAGAACCAAACACATCACCAGCGGCCAATGTCTCGCCAACGGTTGGAACATCTACAAACACGATGTCGCCCAACTGACTCTGAGCGAAATCTGTGATGCCTACATAGGCATACTCGCCCTCGACGCGACACCACTCGTGGTCGTTCGAGTACTTCAAATTAGCAGGAATATTCATAGTCGTAAAAAATTAAAATTGTCTTCTTTTTGCACACTTCACCTCGGTCCGAACACCACCATTTTTGCGCTGCAACCCTACGGAAAACCTCCCCTCGGTTGCCCCGACAATGAGTGCGCCCGCACTTCGGCATTTTACCTCATACAAAGATATGATATATTTTCTAACAATGCTACAATTTTGTTAGTTTTTTAACACAAATTCCACCTCTTTGAAGAGAAATTTGCGCTCGCCCGCGTGCGAAGTGGTGATTTTCAACTCTCCGCGCGGCTCAACGCCCGTAATCGTGCCGCGGAAACGGCTGCCGTCGGGCAGGGCATAGGTGTGCTCCTCGCCCAAAAGGTAGAGGTGGCGGTGGTAGTCATTGTGCAACTCCGCATAGCGCTTCTCGCGCAACATTGTGTAACGCCTCATCAGGCATTGCGACAATCGTTCAAGCACCTCTCGGCGGTCAAAAACCTTGCCCGTAATCTGGCGCATTGAGATAGGGTTGGGGAGCGTGGGGTCGAACTCCGTCTGGTTGATGTTCAGACCGATGCCCGCGATGGTGCGACCGATTGTTGAGCCCTGCAATTTGTGTTCCATAAGGATGCCGACCAACTTTCTGTCGCCCACATATATGTCGTTCGTCCACTTTATCTTCGCCTCGATGCCATACTCTGCAAGGCAATCCACCAGCGCAAGTGCCACCGCCTGAAGCAGCGAGAACTGCTCGGTGGCGGGCATAAATGCAGGCTCAAAAATGGCGGAAAAGGTGAGGTTCTGCCCCTCCTCGCTCTGCCACGAGTGACCTCGCTGACCGCGGCCAGCGCTCTGCCTTTCAGCCCAGATGATGTCGCCCTCGGAGTAGTGGGGGAGTGCCGCCTCGTCGTTCGAGGAGGTGAGTTGGTCGAAGTAGTGTATCATTAGTGTGGATTTCGTGCCAGATAGCGCCACAATGGGGCGGAGTGGAGGCATTGAATAATCTCGTCGTGGTCGAGCAACTCCTCGACCTCCTCGCGCGTGAGAAGTTCCACCTTAATATCCTCGCTCGCCTCGGTGTTCTGCTCGGCAAGGCGCTCCACGCCTACGGCGAGGAATGTGTAGGCGAGGTTGTTGTGGTTGGTTGGGTTGGGCGATGTGACCATAAACTCGCGCCACTCGCCGCCGCCATAGCCTGTCTCCTCCATCAGTTCGCGGCGTGCGCTCTGCTCGGGTGTCTCACCCTCCTCGCAGCAGCCCGCCGAGAGTTCGTAGTTGGTGCGACCCAGCGCGTGACGATACTGGCTGATCATCACGAACTTACCCTCCTTGGTGATGGCGATGACATTGACCCAGTTGGGGAACTCGAAGATGTACCACTCGGGCACAATGGCACCTGTGGGCAACTCCACTCGCTCGCGTCGTACGGTAAACCACGGACGGTTGGCGAGGTACTCGCTCTGGAGCACTCGCCAGGGTCTGTGTTCAGGCTTTTTCATAGTCGTAGATTATACGCTTACGCCGAAGTCGCGCAGTGCGTCGTTCAGCGATGTCTTCTTGTCGGTTGATTCCTTGCGATGACCGATGATGAGGGCGCACGATACGCCATACTCGCCCGCAGGGAATTTCTTTGTGTATGTGCCAGGCACAACCACCGAGCGTGCAGGTACATAGCCGCGGTACTCCTTTGGCTCGTCGCCCGTCACATCGATGATGTGTGTCGAGCCAGTGATTACGGTGTTGGAGCCGAGCACCGCCTCGCGGCAGATGTGCGCGCCCTCCACCACGATTGCTCGTGAGCCGATGAAGCAGTTGTCCTCGATGATTACTGGCGCAGCCTGCACAGGCTCCAATACGCCGCCGATGCCCACGCCACCGCTCAAGTGTACATGCTTGCCAATCTGCGCGCAAGAGCCTACGGTAGCCCAGGTATCTACCATCGTGCCCGAATCAACATAGGCGCCGATGTTCACATACGAAGGCATCAGGATAGCACCTGGTGCGATGTATGCGCCGTAGCGTGCCACAGCGTGTGGAACAACTCTCACGCCCAACTTTTCGTAGTCGTGCTTTAACTCCATCTTGTCATACCACTCCAACTCGCCCGAGCGCATTGTACGCATCTCCTGAATTGGGAAGTACATAATAATCGCCTTCTTCACCCACTCGTTCACCTGCCACTCGCTGGTCTCGAGGTTGATTGGCTCTGCGGTGCGGAGTTGTCCCTTATCGACAGCCTCCACCACCTCGCGGATTGTAGCCTTAACGGCTGCATCGGCAAGCATCGAGCGGTCTGCCCACGCCTGCTCTACTATCTCTTGGTGCTTTGTAAACATATCTTTATAAATATTTTATTGCTCAAAGATAACGAAAAAAGAGAAAAAATGAGTCATAATGCCAAAAATTCCTATCTTTGTGGCTCATTAAAGAATATAACGACTTAAAGATATGAAGGTTTACAAGTTTGGAGGTGCATCGGTGCGTAATGCCGATGGTGTAAGAAACCTCTCACATATTGTCAAGGATGAGCACAATCTCTTTATCATCGTGTCGGCAATGGGCAAGACAACAAACGCTCTGGAGCGTGTCTTCGCGCATATGCAGAAGGCCGAGAAGGCCGAGGCTCACGCCGAGATTGAGCAGATTGTGGCATACCACGCCGAGATTATCAACGACCTCTGGGGCGAGCCAACACCCCTTGCGGAGGTGGATGCTCTCTTTGCGGAGTTGCGTGGAATCATCGACAACACAATCTACCGCCCACAGGATGCCGAGTTGTGGTACGACACCATCGTGGCATTCGGTGAATTGATTTCGACAACAATCATCTCAAAATACCTGAACCACGCAGGTCAGCGCAACCGCTGGATTGATATGCGAAAGACATTCGTTACAAACCCACGCCACAAGGATGCCAATGTGGATATCAAGGCTTCAGAGCCACGCCTCAAGGCCGCTTTGGAGAATACCGGCGTAGGCGTTTTCGTTGGTCAGGGCTTTATCGGCGCTGCTCCAGATGGCACCACAACAACACTCGGCCGCGAGGGCTCTGACTATTCGGCGGCGGTTGTGGCTCATATTCTCGAGGCGGAGTCGATGGCTGTGTGGAAGGATGTTGATGGCGTGTTGAATGCCGACCCAAAGGTGTTTAAGGATGCAGTGAAGATTGATGCATTGAACTACCTCGACACAATCGAGTTGGCATATAGCGGTGCGCAGATTATCCACCCAAAGACCATCAAGCCTTTGCAGAACAAGAATATTCCTCTGTATGTTCGTCCATTCGGCGACAAGACAAAGCCAGGCACAGTAATCAACGGCGAGGCGGAGCACTGCACATTGCCTATTATGATTTACAAGCGCGACCAGGTATTCCTGATTATCCGCTCAAAGGATTTCTCTTTCGTTATGGAGGAGAAGTTCGCGGTAATCTTCTCGTTGCTCGACCGCTTCCGTATCAAGACTCACCTTATCAACAACTCGGCTGTGGATTTGGGTCTTTCAGTGGATGCCTCTTGGCACATCGACGAACTTATCGCAGCGCTCGAGAAGGAGGACTTCGAGGTTGAGAAGCGCGAGGGCGTATGTCTTCTCACCATCCGCAACTGCAACGACGACCTCTATGCGCGTTATGTAAAGTCGCAGGAGACTTTGGTTAAGCAGATTAACTTTAAGACGGTTCGTGTGGTACTCCCATCACCAACTTTCTAATAGGAATAGATGCAAAAAGAGAAGGCTGTCCGTTTGGACAGCCTTTCTTATTTGTGATAAACCTAATTTATCGACTTGCGGTCGGGCGAAATGTTCTCGGGTGCCTCCGCCTCCATCTTGTTTTGCAGAGCAACCATCTCTATTGCGTCGGCTGCTGCGGTGACATCGCCAATCGTGATGGGCATATTCCACGCAATCTGCAACTTCGTGATGCCGTAGAGTGTCGCCTCGTAGGCTGGCGTGTGGTCATCCTCGGCGAGGATAACGACAGCATCCACATCGGTGTACTCCGCCAGAAACTGGGTTGTGAGGGTCACATTGAACATTCGTGGCGCGTGACGGAACAAGATGTTCTGCTCGGTGCAACCCAAAGCCTTGAGGCTCTCGGTCACTGCCGCCATATTGCGATGAGCGAACTCGCTCTGCTCATCCACAATAATCACACCTACCTTATACTGCGCCATCGCCTGAAGGAAATCTTGCTGTGAATTACTCTGCGAGGTTCTTCATAGCCTCACGAGCATCCAACGAGCGTGGGTACTCCTTCTCGATAGTCTTGTAGCACTCCTGTGCCTTTGCCTCGTTGCCAGCAGCGCTGTAAGCCAAAGCAGCCTTGCGGAGGTACATTGGAGCAGAGAAGTCGTTCTTGCTCTCGTTAGCAGCCTTCTCGAACAATGAAGCAGCCTTTGCGAAGTCATCCTTCTCAACTGCGATCTCGCCCTTGATGCCGATAGCCATAGCGTTTACCATCTCGCCTGGAACGCCCTTAACGCTCTTGAAGCCGTTGATATAGTTCTCTGCTGCGTCGAAATCGCCCAAGCGAAGTGCGCAAGCAGCAGCGTACATCTTTGCCAAGTTACCTGCTGGAGTGTTGCCATACTGCTCTGCAACCTCTGCAAAACCTGGAGTGTTCTCGTTGCCGTTCAAAGCCACTGAGTAGTCAGGTGTTGTCTGCTCGAAGTTGTACTGTGCCTGATAGAGCAACTCCTGTGCCTTGTTCAAGCGTGGCTCGCTGATAACCTTCTTGTAGCCAAATACTGCGATTGCGATTGCGAAAATTACGACGATTGCAGTTACAACCATCTTGCTGTTCTTCTCGAAGAAGTTCTCTGCCTGCGACTGTGCGCTCTCGAGCAACTCCTCCTGTGGTGTCATTACCTCTTTTGCCATTTTTTTATGTTTTTTAGTTAATTATTCGTTTAATTCAAAACGCAAAAATATAACAAAAAACGGAAAAAAACGCATAAAGTGGTCGGGAAAATGTAATTGAGTCGCCGAAAGTGGGCAAAAGTCGGTGAAAAATTGTAACTTTGGAAGCAAATAAGCCAAGTTATGCGGTTAAAAAAGCTATTACTCATTAATTTCAAAAATATTCTTCAGACAGAAATCACTCTCTCTGACGGCATTAATTGTTTTGTCGGCGACAATGGCGCGGGCAAGACAAACATACTCGATGCCATCCACTACCTCTCGATGTCGAAGTCGGCATTCACGATGACCGATGGACAGAGCGTGGCGCACGGCGAGGAGTTTTTCGTTGCCGAGGGCTCCTACTTGAGCGACTCGGAGCGCAACGAACTGCTCAACTGCTCCTTCTCACGCCGAGGCGGTAAGGTGCTCAAGCGCAACGGCAAGGAGTATGAGCGCATAGCCGACCATGTGGGCAACTTCCCCGTGGTGATTGTCTCGCCACGCGACAGCGACCTTATTACGGATGCTGCCGAGGAGCGTCGCCGCTATCTGAATGGCTTTATCTCGCAGATTGACAAGAGTTACCTGAACTCAATGATGCGCTACAACGCCGTCCTGGCGGAGCGCAACACCTTCCTCAAGCGCTCGTCGGATGAGCAGATGTTGCAGATTTACGATATGCAACTCGCCGAGCACGGCACACGCGTCTATGAGCATCGCAAGCGCATTGTAGAGCAGATGCAACCTTTGGTTGAGGAGTATTACCGTGAGTTGTCGGAGGACCGCGAGCAGGTGGAGATTACCTACCGTTCGGAACTTGAGCAGATGTCGCTGATGGATATTTTGCAGCGTGCGCGTGAGAAGGATTTGGTCAATCAGTTCACCACCTCGGGCGTGCATCGTGATGATTTGGTATTCCGCATCGGTGGCTATCCTCTGCGTAAGTATGGCTCGCAGGGTCAGCAAAAGTCGTTCCTCATAGCGCTTAAGTTGGCGCAGTATCGTCTGCTGGCGCAATCTACGGGCGAGCGACCCATTCTGTTGCTGGATGATTTGTTCGACAAACTCGATATGCGCCGCGTGCAGCACCTGCTGGAGTTGGTTGCGGGCGAGGATTTTGGTCAGATATGTATCACAGATTGTAATAAGGTGCGCCTAGAGACCACGCTTGCCAATGCGGCGGCGGACTACGCACTCTTCGAGGTCGAGGGAGGCGACATCAAGCGATGAGACGAACAAAGACAATCCTGTTTGGTGATGTGTTGCAGGAGTTCTTCTCGCAACCCTATGTGGCGGCGAAGGTTGCCGAGGGCAAGTTGCCCGACACCTGGCGCGAGGTAGTGGGGGAGCAGGCGGCAGCGCAGACCGCGTCGCTAAAGTTGGAGAACAAGGTTTTGTATGCCCACATCTCCTCGTCGATTATCCGCTCGGAACTCTTCTATCGCCGAGATGCCATTGCACAAGAGATTAATAGAATTTCTGGCGTGAAACTTGTAAATGTAGTAATCATTAAGTAAAAAAATAGGCTGCCCAAAACGGACAGCCTATTCTCTTTATATGCCTCGACGATTAGAGTCGTGGTGTCTCAAAACTTGTCACCTCGCTGCCATCGCCATTGATGAACTTCTGCATATTGTAGTTGCTAATCAACCAAATATTCTTCTTCGTTGGCTTTGGATACTGCGATGCGTGCTCCTTCAACTCCTGAACCATCTCCTCGGTTACGGTGAGGCGCTTGTTGCCGTAGTCGTCGATAACCTCATCGCACACTACGAAGAAACCCCACTTTTCGAAGAACTCCGTAAGGTCCTCCTGCGCTACATCGCAGCAAACCTTCGCGAAGTGTACCTGACGCGCACCATAATCCTCTGGGATGGTGTTCGATGTACGCATAATGTGGTACATATCGGGGTAGAAGTCCTCGCGACCCATCACCTTGGTGTTGTAGAGGTACAACTGCCACAGCGGAACGAGTTTGTAGAATGGGTCTGCCTCCAGACTATACACCTTTGGATTCTCGCCGTTGCCAGCAATCTCACCCCACGCCGCCTCATAGCGGTCGTTGTAGGTGCGAACGGTAACACCATTCTCCTTAATGTACTCATTACCCTCTACGAAAACATAGTCGCTCTGTGCCCAGCCACGATACTTCATCACGCAGTACATCGAGCAGATGTTGTTGCTCACCTCACCCATACCTGCCCAGTTGAAGCCTGGCAACTGGTTCTTGTGACCCACCTCATGGTATGGTCCCCAGGCATTCCAGCGCAACTGCTCTGGGTCGAGCATAGTCCTCATAGCGGCACCGCCGTGCATCTCGTGGATTGAGTAGCCGGTGTGGTAGCCCGAAGCGAACATAAATGCCTTGTCGGGGCAAGCCACATAGAGCATACGATTGCGGTGTCCGCCAGTGTTGTACTTGTGGTGACCCTGGAACTCCTCCTGCAGATAGACGATAGAGTCCGCCTGCTGCATAATGTCAAATGCCTTCTTTGTGTTGCCGCAATATGTCTGGTACTCCTTCACTGGGAAGGTGTAGATTGCTCGCGCACCACGCATATCAAAGAGTTCGCTGCGGGCATTCGCCAACAGTTGTCTTACATCAGCCTCAGGCTCCTCGATAATATCGTAGTAACCATTCACCAACGCCGTTGGGAAGTTGATGCGGATAGGCTTCGCGTTAGGGTCTTCTGTGTGGTAACGCAAGTAGATGAGTCCCTTGTTCTTGATATTGAGTTTGTTAAGACCCTTGTAGAGGATGTAGTTGTCGCCGTGGTCCTTGACCATATAGTCGATGACATCAATCGAGATAGGCACATCGTAGGTCTCATCCACAAACACCACATGCTCGCCCGCCTCGAAGTACATACCCGTAATGTTGTCGAACAGAGTGTAACCGCTTGTGCGGAACTTCTTTGCGTCGAGGTCTGGGTGTGGGTATGGCTTGTAGTATGCCGCACGATACTTTGTGTCGTATTCGCCCGAGTAGATGTATGCCGCAAGGTCGCGGAAGAAGTCGTTAGGGATAGCCTCAATCATCTCCTCGGTAACATCGTCACGCAATTCCGAGCAAGAGAGGTCGGTGAAGATGTCGAGTTCGTTGAAGTTAGATGCACCCTTGCGATAGAAGATAATCTCGTGAGTAGCGGCCTTGATACCCTCACTATTGGCGGCTGTACGCACCATAAAGACAACCTCACGAGGGTTAATCAGCGTGAAATTGAGTCGCTGCTTATCCTTCGAGAACTTGAAGTCGTGAGTGCAGATGAGTTTTTTCTCACCGCCCTCCTCGGTGCCGTAAATATCAACCTCGCCCCAGATACCTTCGCCCTGACCAGGGTAGATATCCACATAGTCGATTCTGTCGGCGCCCTCGAACTTACAAGTGAAATCAACTGGAAGAGCGCCAGTAGCACCCACCCAAGAGTTCAAATCACCATCGTAGGCGTTTTTAAGAATTGCAGAACCACCATAGATTGTTGAGGTAGATGTAATCTGTTTAATCTTAACAACCTCATCGTTAGGGATGGTCTCGGCATTTGCCACAGAGTCCTTGCCCGCCTGCTTTATCTTGATGGTGACGCTCTCCTTCGACTCCTCGGAATAGACGGTGATTGTCGCCTCGCGTGGCTCTTTGTCGGGGTTGTTAGTGATTTTGAATATCAGTGGCGCATCATCCGCAGCGTTCTTGTCGCGAGCGACATACTCAATCCAATCGATGCCCTCTTCAACTGTCACATCGAATGCAACATTTGAGAAGAATGGCACCTCGAGGGTGGAGTTCTTCGATGGAACATCGAATGTGGTCTGCTCGATGATGATACCATCATTAGCGCTCGCCTGCTTGATTTTGATGCTCTTGCGAAGGCTCTTGTCAGTGTCGGCCATAATCGAGATTGAAGCCTCGCGTGACTTTGCGGTCATGTTTGGCTTAACTTCAATCTTCAGGGTGTTTGAGTTCACATTGCGTGAGGGGGTACACCAATCTTTGCCAGAACTTGAGAGGGTGTATGACCACTTGCCATCGGTGGTGGTCACAGTGACATTCACCGACACCGTGCCGCCGGCCTTGCTGATGACATAACTATCCTTGCTCACAGTGATTTCGGGGATGATTGGGTCCTCCAAAATTTCCTCCTTCGAGCAACCGCCCATCGCGAGCAGCAGGATAAAAGCGAAGAGTGATAAAAACTTTTTCATAGGTTTTAGCCTTTGTTAGGTTGGTTAAAGATACGACTAAAGAACCTACCTCCCCAAGAAGGTAAGTTCTTTGTCGAAATGGTATCATATGCCTTTTTGCATATTACATCTTGTTGCGTGCGAAGGCGCAAGCCATCACACTCTATTATTACAAGCGTGGAGTGTCAAAACCAGTTACATCCCCACCGTCGCCGTTGATAAACTTCTGCATATTGTAGTTGCTTATCAACCAGTAGTTCTGCTTCGTTGGCTTTGGATACTGCGCCGCGTGATCCTTCACAGTCTGAACCATATCGGCAGTCACTGTGAGGCGCTTGTTGCCGTAGTCGTCGATGACCTCGTCACAAACGGTGAAGAAGCCCCACTTCTCGAAGAACTCTGTGAGGTCCTCCTGCGCTACATCGCAACATACCTTCGCAAAGTTCACCTGCTGTGCACCATACTCCTCTGGTACCTCTGTAGTACGCAAAGTCTGGTAAACATCTGGGTAGAAGTCCTCGCGACCCATAATCTTGGTGTTGTAGAGGTACAACTGCCACAGCGGAACGAGTTTGAAGAATGGGTTTTCCTCCATACTGTAAACCTTTGGATTCTCGCCGTTGTTGGCAATCTCTGCCCACGCAGCCTCGTAGCGGTCGTTGTGAACGCGTACGGTAACACCATTTTCCTTGATGTACTCCTTGCCCTCGGTGAAGACATAGTCACTCCAGTCCCAGCCGCGGAACTTCATCACGCAGTACATCGAGCAGATGTTGTTACTTACCTCACCCATACCAGCCCACTTGAAGCCTACGGTCTGGTTGATGTGGCCGACCTCGTGATAAGGTCCCCACGCATTCCAGCGCAACTGCTCTGGGTCGAGGATACCTTTTATTGCCGAGTCGCCGTAGTTCTCGTGCATAGAGTAACCAGTGCGGTAACCACCAGCGAACATAAACGATGTGCCGGTCGATGCGTGGTAGAGCATACGGTTGCGGTGACCGCCTGTGTTGTACTTGTGGTGACCCTGGAACTGCTCCTGCAGGAAGATGATAGAGTCAGCCTGCTGGATTGTGTCAAACGCCTTCTTTGTAGTGCCGCAGAACTGCTTGTAGTACTTCACTGGGAAGGTATATACAGAGCGCGCACCACGCATATCGAAGAGTTCGCTGCGGGCGTTGTTGAGCAGTGTGCTTACATTTGCCTCTGGGTCCTCGATGATGTCGTAGTAGCCGTTCACATACGCCGTTGGGAAGTTCACGCGTACTGGCTTTGCATCTGCATCCTCGGTGTGGTAACGCACATAGGCAAGACCCTTGTGCTCCACAGTAATCTTGTTGATACCTGGGTTGAGCAGGAAGAGGTCGCCGCTGTCGTTATCGTAGTAGTTGATGATATTCAGGTAGATAGGGTAGCCATAAGTGTCGTCGATAAAGACAACATGCTCGCCCTCGTCGAAATACATACCTGTGATATTATCAAGCAGTGTGTAAGCGCCAGTGTGGAAACGCTGTGCGTCTGCATCTGGGTGTGGGTATGGCTTGTAGTATGCTGCGCGATACTTTGGGTCATACTCGCCAGAGTAGATGTATGCCGCAAGGTCACGATAGAAATCGTTAGGGATAGCCTCAATCATCTCCTCGGTCACGCCCTCACGAAGTTCTGCACAAGAGCGGTCGGTAAAGATTTCGAGTTCGTTGAAGTCGGTTGTGCCCTGACGATAGAAGATAATCTCGTGAACGGCAGCAGTGATAGAAGCGTAAATCTTCGCTGTACGGATTACGAACTTCACCTCCACAGCATTCTTGAGTGGGATGTACAAGCGTCGTGTCTCCTTTGACTGCTCGAAGTCGTAAGTGCCGATGAGAGTACTCTCGCCGCCATCCTCCTTGCCATAGACATCAACCTCGCCCCAGATACCCTCGCCCTTACCAGGGTAGATATCAACATAATCAAGGCGTGTAGGGGTCTTGAATGTACAAGTGAGAGTGACTGGCAATTCGCTTGTTGCGCCATACCAGGTGTCAAGGTCGCCATCGGTTGCGTTCTTCACTGAAAGAAGACCACCGTATGCAGTAGTCGCTGAAGATGAAATCTTTGTCACCTTCACAACCTCGTCACCAGGGATAACATCGGCGTTGGCAACAGAGTCCTTGCCGCGCTGCTTAATCTTGATTGTCACAGTCTCCTTTGGCTCCTTCGATGAGATTGTTACAGTGGCCTCACGAGGAGTGTTCTCTGGGTTGTTTGTGATATCAAACTCCAGCGGAGCGTCATCCTTTGCCGATGCACTGCGTGGCTTGTAGGTAATCCAATCAACGCCATCCTCAATCTCAACCTCGAAATCAACGCTCGCGCAGAAAGGAACCTCAAGGGTCTGGTTGCGCGATGGGATATCAAAGACGGTCTGACCGACCACGATACCATCGTCAGCACCTACCTGCTTGATTTTGATAGTCTTGCGGAGTGTGTTGTCCGACTCAGCCATCACCGAGATTGTAGCCTCACGAGCGTCGTTGTCGGTGTTTGGGTTTACCGAAATCTTCAGCGTGTTAGAGTTCATCTTGGTACTTGCCGAACACCAGCCGCTACCTGACTTCGATACGGTGTAGTCCCACTTGCCGTCGGGCGTTGTGACATTCACAGTCACCGATACCGTGCCACCAGCCTTGCTCAGGACATGGTTATCCTTACTCAAGGTAATCTCTGGGATTACAGGCTCCTCCATTACGCTGTTGTCGGAGCAACCGACAGCCGCGAGAAGAGAACAAATTGCCAAAAGCGATAAAAACTTTTTCATAGGTTTTAACCTTTTTTTTAGGTCTTTTGCTTTAAGTGATAAAAAGGACTTACCTAACGACGAGGTAAGTCCTTTCGTTTAGAATATCAAATGCAGTTTTGCACTATTACATTCCGTTGTAGAGGTGGATGTATCGACCGTCACACTCGTCAATATCAGCTGGGATATTGAAGCCGGTAACATCGCTACCATCACCATTGCGGTACTTGTCAAGGTTATAGTTGTTGATGAACCAGATGTTCTGGTGAGCTGGCTTTGGATACTTCGAAGCGTACTCATAAACCTCATCAACCATCTCCTGTGTAATACGCAAGATGTGATCACCGTAATCAACCACAACGCCATAGAATGGTGTCATAAGACCCCACTGATCGAAGAACTCTGTCAAGTCCAACTGTGCAGCGTCGCAGCACAAGCGGATGAAGTTCATCTGACGCTCACCATCGTTGCTCATACGGTATGTCTTGCCCTGCTGACCGCCTGTCATTGTAGCGCTGTCGTAAACAACATTTACCTCAGCAGCGACAACATTAGGCGAACCATCTGGGAGGTTACCCACGCGGCACTGGTGATATACATCTGGATAGAAGTCCTCATTGCCCAAGACAAGGTGGTTGTAGAGGAACAACTGCCAGAATGGAACGATACGGAAGAATGGGTCGATACCTGGACCTGCATCTCCTGGAGGATCACCACCTACATAACCACTAAATGCGTGCTTCTTGCCACCATCGTTGAAACACTGCCAAGCAGCATCGTAACGGTTTGATGTATGGAAGTGGTTGCCCTTGTCGTCGTACCAGTCACCGCTCATAAGCATCATATAGTCTGACTTATGCAATGGGTAGTCGTCGCCGATGAAGAAGTGAGCACAGTACATAGCGGTGAAGTTGTTGGTTACCTCGGCCATACCTGTCCACTTGAAGCCTGGGAGCTGGTTACAGTGACCTACCTCGTGGTAAGCACCCCAACCATCCACACGGAACTTCTTAGGGTTAAGAAGCATATTGATAGTACCATCCTGATAGAGAGGATTACGCTTACCCTCGGTACCATAACGCAAGCTATAACCAGTACGGTATGCACCTGCGAACATAAACGCCTTCGCCATAGTCGAAGAGTAGAGCATACGGTTGCGGTGACCGCCAGTGTTATACTTGTGGTGACCCTGAATCTGCTCCTGGAGGAAGATGATAGAGTCAGCCTGCTGGATTACCTGCTTTGCCTTTGCTGGAGTGTTACAGTAGTACTCAATCCACTCAACTGGCAATGTGAAGATTGACTTCTCACCAACCATATCGATGTGGTCAGCCTTCGCCTCTTTCAACATTGTAGCCCAGTCAGCATCTGGCTCGTTCACCAAGTCATAGTACTTGTTAATGAGCGCTGTTGGGAAGTTGATACGGATTGGCTTCGCCTTTGGATCCTCTGTGTGGTACATTACATATACCAGACCACGACGCTCGATGTTGATCTTGTTCTGACCCTTGATAAGAGGGTAGTAGTGACCATCCTCGTTACACCAGCCTGATGCATCGAGTGGCAAGTGATCGTATGGCTGATAGTCAATAACGCGGAGAGAGATGTTCTGACCATAAGTCTCGTTTACGAATACTACATGCTCGCCCTTCTCGAAGTACATACCTGTAACATTATCGTTCAAAGAGTAGTTACTTGTACGGAAGCGCTTCATATCAACATCTGGGTGTGGATATGGCTTGTATGTAGCAGCGCGATACTTTGTGTCGTACTCGCCAGAGTAAATCTCTGATGCCAAGTTGTAGAAGAACTCGTTGTCGATAGTCTCGATATCCTCCTCGGTGATGCCCTCGCGGAGCTCTGAATATGACTCATCGGTAAAGATGCGGAGCATATCCATCGCCTCTGGGTTCTTCGAGTAGAATGTAATCTCGTGAGCCGCAATCAAAGTAGGGCAGTGACCGTTATCACCAGGACCCCAGATGTTTGCAGTCTTAACGCAGAAACGAACTGAAACAGGGTTCACAAGACCATCGTCGAAGATAACGCGCTTTCTGTCGCCTGACTCACCGTAATCGTATGAGTTGTAGAGCTTCTCGCTCTCGCCCTCCAATGTCACATATACATCGAACTCACCCCACTTACCATACACACGACCTGGCATGATATCAACATAGTCGATACGCTCTGTGTCGGTGAAGTTACAAGTGATTGATACTGGCATCTCGTTGATGTTACCAGCAGCAGAGTAATAAGTCTCGTTGTCGCCGTCGATAAGGTTCTCTGGCACTGTGCCGCCGTAAGAGTCTGAAGCACTTGATGTGATAGTGCTTACAGGAACGATGATATCGTTACCGATAGCCTCGGTGTTAGCAACAGAATCCTTGCCGTGCTGTGCAATAACGAAAACAATCTTATCGCCCAACTCTGAAACCACAGTGATATTGACCTTGCGCTCCATCTTCTCTGGGTTCTTCTCCAATGAGAATATGAGAGTTCGCTTGTATGGGTCATTCTCGTCAGTTACGCACTCAACATACTGTGCCCACTCCTTGCCATCCTCGATGATTATATCATCAATCTCGGCATAAGCCTCAAGCTCAACGCTGAATCTTGCGGTGTTCTTTGATGGAGCCTCGAAGATAGACTTTGATGCGATAATACCACCAGCAGCCTGTGAAAATGTGAGCTTAACCTTCTCGTTAGACTCTGATGTGATTGTTGCAGTACCCTTACGAGTAGTCTTGCTTGGGTTCTTTGCGATGATGAAGTTAAGGATCTCCTCGCCAGAGCCGCTTGACTCGTTACCATCGTACTCAACCCAATCCTGAGCCTCCTCATCCAACTCAACATCGAAATCTACATCAGCGAGAATCTCAACTGCGAGAAGTGAGTCTTTTGGAGTGAGTGAGAAGTATGTATTCTCTACAACAAGACCATCCTTTGGACCAGCCTGCTTTACTGTGATAGACTTTCTAACATTTGTATCTGTTGTCGAGAAGACAGAGATTGTAGTCGAACGCGCCTTGCCGTTTGAGTCGGTGTTAGGCGATACGGTGATGTTGAGCCTGTCTGTATTGACTGGACGCTTTACGGTACACCAACCCGAACCGGTTGATGATACGGTAAACTTCCACTCGCCCTCACAAGTCACATTAACTGCGATGGCACTTGTGGTACCACCCTTGTTCACAAGGATTGACTCCTTGCTGAGCGAAATCTCCACTGGAACTGGCTCCTCTTCCACCTGGTTCTCTGAACAAGATGGCAACATAAAGAGCATCGCTACAGCGAGAAAATAAAAAATCTTTTTCATTGTTAGAAAAGTTTCGGTTGCTTTTTTAGTTAAAGGCCTAAGATAGAGAAAATGGGATATATTCTCAATATACCCCATCTCCCTAAATCTACCTCTTATATTACTTTACGATAACAACGCGGTTAGTCTCGTTAACTGGGAAGATGTTCTGTGTAGAACCAACGCCCTTCCAAGTCAACTGATCCTTGTTCACGCCCTGCTCGATCAAATAATCGTAAACAGCCTTAGCACGCTTCTCAGAGAGCTTCTGGTTGTACTCTGCAGTACCAGTCTTAACATCAGCGTGACCTACCAATGTAAATACCTGATCCTTTGGAGCAGCCTTCATAGCCTCTGCGAGCAACTGCATAGATGACTTAGTGCGATCCGACAAACGAGCGCTGTTGAGGTTGAAGAACAATGCTGTAGAAGCATTTACATTTCCTGGAACCTTACGCTTGTTGCACTCCTCGAGATCCTTCAAAGCCTTGTCAGTAGCAGCCTTCTGAGCAGCCAAACGCTCTGCGAGCTTACCGTTGTTGCGGTGTGCGTCTGCCAAACCAGCCTCCAAAGCAGCGATTGCAGCCAAGTAGCCATCAACCTCTGACTGTGAGTAAGCCTTCTCCCAGTCGCGCTTGTTGAAGCGGTAAGTCAAACCGAGTGTAGCTGAATAAACCTGTGCATACTTGCCAGTCTCTGCAGGAACTGCAGCTGGAAGATCACGCTCTGGAGTCAAAACGCCCTTCAACTCGAGGTTCAAATCCAAAGCCTTGCAAAGACGGAATGTGTTGATCAAACCACCAGTCCAAGCAAAACCTGTAGCAGTGTTGTCAGCAACATCAACCAAGCTGAGGCCGAAACCAGAGAACAACTTAGCGTAGTAAACGCGATCCTCACGGTAGCCACCAATCCAGTTTGAGAGGTTCAAAACACCGTCAACATGTGGGAAAATCCAGTTGCTGCCATAAGTAGTAGCGTCAGTTGATGGGTTAATCTTACCACCGAGAACCTGTACGCGAGTACCAACGATTGGGTTGAACCACTTAGTTACACCCAACTCTGCCTGCCAACCGAGGTTGTCAGCGAACTTGCCCTGACCCTCGAGACCACCCTTGTTCCAAGCAGTGTAGTTAACACCACCGCCCAATGAGAGCTCCCAGTTTGACCAGAAACCGTTGTTCATAATACCCTTCCAGCGGAGCTTCTCTGCTGAATTCTCCTGAGCGATAGCACCCAAAGAGATCGCTACCATAGCGATAGAAAGTAAAAGTTTTTTCATAATTAATGTTTTTTATTGTGCTGTTAATCTTATTTCAGCTGTTTACACATTATATAATATATGCGCACAAAAAGTGCATATACAGATGCAAAGATATAAATAAAAATGTTAATAACAAGTTTCAGCAACAACTTTTTTATATTTTTCGATGTCAGAGGGTGCGATTAACCGCATTTTGAGTATCCGCAAGACATACAGGTGAGGCATCCGTTCTGGTATGCCATCTCCTCCTGACCACACTGTGGACACTTGCCCTTTGACTTCGTGCCGTCGGCGATGTACTGCTTCAGCGCGCGCTGAACACCATTCTTCCAGGTGTTGATGCTCTCGCTGTTAAGATGCAGACCATCAATCAGATGCACAACCTTGTCGATAGGCATTCCGTGACGCAAAATACCCGAAATGAGTTTCGCGTAGTTCCAGAACTCCTCGTCGAAGAGGCGTGAGATACCACCGATTGTGTTGGTGTATCCGTAGCGGTCCTGATACTGGAAATCGTAGCGCTTTGAGCCGTCAGCCTCGCGAACCTTAAGAATCCATCCCTTGGTGATTTTTTTAGGGATATACATCGCATCCTCCTCGATTTTACCTGTGAAAATCTCATAAGGACGACCATCCTGGATACCTACGAATGCAATCCACTCCTCGCTGCCGTTCTTGAAACGCACGATGTCGGCTGGGATTGACTTTGGACGCTTGTGAGCACCCTGCTCGCTGCACTTCTTCTTCTCGCCCTTCTTCTTTGCGTCGATGAGCACGCCGCTGCGGCAGCCGTCACGATATACGGTAACGCCCTTACAGCCGCACTCCCAGGCGGTGCGATATACATCGGCCACCAACTCCTCGCTCACATCGTTAGGAAGGTTTACAGTAACAGAGATTGAGTGATCAACCCACTTCTGGATAGCACCCTGCATACGCACCTTTGCCACCCAGTCGATGTCGTTGGCCGTAGCACCGTAGTATGGCGAAGCCTTGAGCATCTTGTCGAGTTCTGTGTCGGCAATCTTCTCGAGATTTGAGGTGTCGTAACCGCTCTTCTCCAACCACTTAACAAACTGATGGTGATATACATAGTACTCCTCGAACTTCTCGCCCATCTCGTCGATGAAGTCAGGTGTCTTGCCCTTGTCCGATGGGTTAATCTTGCGGCGACGCTTATACACTGGGCGGAATACTGGCTCGATGCCCGATGTCGTCTGCGACATAAGCGAAGTTGTGCCAGTAGGCGCGATTGTCAGCATCGCGATGTTGCGGCGACCGTGCTTCTCCATCTCGGCGTAGAGTTCTGGGTCAGCCTCCTTCAGACGCTCAATCATTGGGTTGTACTTCTCGCGTGCGGTATCGTAGATTGGGAACGCACCACGCTCCTGCGCCATCTTCACTGATGCGCGGTAAGCCTCAACGGCCAATGTGCGGTGAACGCTCACCGCAAAGTCGATAGCCTCGTCAGAGCCATAACGCAAGCCCAGAGCGGCCAGCATATCGCCCTCGGCGGTGATGCCCAAGCCTGTACGGCGACCCTTAAGAGCCATATCCTTAATCTTCTGCCACAACTCATACTCTACGCGGCGAATCTCCTCCTCCTCGGGGTCCTGAGCCACCTTGTTGATGATGAGTTCCACCTTCTCCAACTCAAGGTCGATGATGTCATCCATCATACGCATAGCCTTGCCCACATGGGTGCGGAAGAGGTCGAAATTGAACTTCGCCTCGGCTGTAAATGGATTCTCGACATAACTTAACAAATTGAGTGCCAGCAATCGACAACTGTCGTATGGGCAGAGTGGAATCTCGCCACAAGGGTTTGTCGAAACGGTTGTGAAACCCTGGTCGGCGTAGCAGTCTGGAATACTCTCGCGGATGATTGTGTCCCAGAAGAGCACACCTGGCTCTGCCGACTGCCAAGCGTTGTGGATAATCTTCTCCCACAATTTCTTGGCGTCAATCTCGGTCTGAATTTTTGGGTTGTCGGAGTCGATAGGGAACTGCTGGTGGTAGGGGCGACCCTCCTTTGCAGCGCGCATAAACTCGTCATCAATCTTGATTGATACATTCGCGCCAGTGACCTTGCCCGACTGTGTCTTTGCGTCGATGAAACTCTCTGCGTCGGGGTGCTTGATTGAGAGCGAGAGCATCAATGCTCCGCGGCGACCATCCTGCGCCACCTCGCGTGTAGAGTTTGAGTAGCGCTCCATAAATGGCACGATACCCGTAGATGTGAGCGCCGAGTTCAACACTGGTGTGCCCGTAGGACGCAGACCCGAGAGGTCGTGACCCACGCCACCGCGGCGCTTCATAAGTTGCACCTGCTCCTCGTCCATACGGAAGATGCCGCCGTAGGAGTCAGCGTGCTGGCGGTTACCGATAACGAAGCAGTTTGAGAGTGATGCCACCTGCAGGTTGTTGCCGATACCCGTCATAGGACCACCCTGTGGGATGATGTAACGGAAGTGGTCGAGCAGCGAGAATACCTCCTCCTTGCTCATTGGGTTGGGGTACTTGTTCTCGATGCGCTCGATTTCGGCAGCGATACGGTGGTGCATATCCTCGGGTGTGCGCTCGTAGATGTGACCGAAGGAGTCCTTCAGCGCATACTTGCTCACCCATACGGTTGCCGCCAACTCGTCACCCGCAAAGTACTCTTTCGAAGCGGCTACGGCATCGTTGTAACTCACCTCGACAGGTTTTGTAGTTTTGTTTGACATGGTTTTGGTTGAAGTTTTATTTGTTTTTCAATTACTTTTTCGGTTTTGTCCCTGGTTGGACCATACAAAGTTCATAAAAAAGAGTGCTTTTTCGCCCTTGTGAGGTCGGAATTTTTCGACAACTCATTAACAAAAGGCGAAAATATGCGCTGGGGTGGCTCCCAGCGCATACTCCTTAATGTTTTTTCTTTGGTTGATGTTACTTGCAGAGTATGGCGTCAATCTCAACCTTTGCACCCATTGGCAGTTTTGCCACCTCGTAGCAGACGCGCGCTGGCATATTCTCGGTGAAGAATGTGGCATAGACGCCATTCATAGCGGCGAAGTCGGCGATGCTGTCGAGCAAAACTGTAACCTTCACTGCGTCAGCGAGTGAGTAGCCTGCCTCGGCTGCGATGTGACCCAGGTTAGTGAGTGACTGGCGAGTCTGCTCCTCGATTGACTCGGGCATTGTACCCGTAGCGGCGTCGATTGGCAACTGACCAGAGATGTAGAGTGTTGAGCCTGCCTCAACAGCCTGTGAATATGGACCCACTGCCTTTGGGGCGAGTGGTGATGCAATAATCTTTTTCATAGTATCGTTTATTTTATAAAATTACTAATCCCATATGACAAAGATACAAAATTTCCATATCTTTGCATCATAATTGGAGAAAAATTAAAACAACATTCAAGAAAAAGGTTATGAAGCAGATTCTTTCGATTTTGATTGTATCGGTTGCGCTGGCTGCGATGGTAGGTTGCTGCGCGTGCCGTAAGGGTAAGAATAATAAGCCATTTGTCGGCACAGAGTGGCATCTGGAGCGAATGATGGGTCAGGTGCTGGACATCGACGCCGACCAGTTTGTATTTCAGTTCACCGAGGATGGTCGCTTTGCGGGTGTGGGTGCTTGCAATCGTATGATGGGCGACTACTCGGCAACCGAGAAGCGCGCCATTAAGTTTGGTGCATTGGCTGGCACTCGTATGATGTGCCCAAAGGCGCACCTCGAGGCGGAGTTAACAAAGATTATCAGCCAGGCAACTCACTACGAGATTGATGGTGATTTGCTTTTGATTCTCTCTAACGGCGAGTTGCAGGCTGTGTTCCGTGCAAAGTAAGAAGGAACTGCCTAAAAAGGTGTTTTCGGCGTTATGCTTGTCCTCAAAATGCTCATATACGCTTCAGTAAACTCCGCTTTTTCGGACTTCGCCAGCCTTGAAAACCCTCTTTTTATACAATTCCTAAATCGAGGGAGATAGTTCCCGAAGATAATATAATAGAAAAAGTCAGCGTGAAGGAAACCCCTTCACGCTGTTCTTTTATGGTTTGATAATCTCCACCGTATCGCTCTTGTCGCCCTTGATATTCTCGCCATCGTTTTTTACGCCGATGAAAGACATAATCTCGGGCGTGGAGAGTATGCCTACAATGTCGCAGACGCAATACTCCTTGCCGTTTGATATGAAGAATAAGTATTCAAATGTTCCGCCACCGAGTTTCGCTACGAAAATCTTGTACTCCGTGCCATTGATTGTCATTGTCATATGGTGGTTGTATTTGTTGCTGGCAAGTGCCATTCTCTCAATGGTGTAGAAGCAGGCCTTTGCGTGTGTCTTATCCATCACCACCTGGAAGATGGAGTTGATGCGATTCACAACACTCTTCTTGTTAGCCACCGCCTTGGGCATAAGTTGCTGGAGGACAGCGCCCGAGAACTGCGTAATCTCAAATTTTGAGCCCTCCTCCTTTGCGTGCATCGCTGTAATGGAGCATCGTTGCATATACTCCTTAAACTCCTTGGTCTGCGCCTGTGCATCCAATGTAAAGAGTGTTGCAAAAATCACCGACAATATTATGAAAATCCGTTTCATAGTGCCTGTATTTTAGTAGAAACCGATACCGATAGTCCATTGGCTTAACTCTGGTCCGCGACCTGTCTTGAATAACTGGGTTGGCTGGTATGCACCATAGACTGAAAAGGCTTTAAATCTGAGACGAGCCACAGCACCCATCTGGATAGGCTCGACAGGGAAGTTCCACTCCTTTTCTTTATGACCGCCGTTGTACTTTATCTTGGTGTGGTTGTTGATATTGATGTCAACATATCCACCCATTGAGAATGCAAAGCGGCTGGGGTTGCCGAAAATTACCTCTGCGGGGATGTGGAAGGCGGCAGTCGTGAATTTACTCTTTTTGGAACTCTTGCCATTGTAATCGACTATTGGTGATGGCATTATGAGCCCGTTCCCCTTCGATAATGTCATTGCGGGGTTGTCGAAGCGGTAGTTGTTCCATCTGAAGCCCAAACCTGCGGCGATACCCATTCTGCATCTTCTTGAGTAGGCTGCTCCGCCAAAGATGTTGAGAGTTGTCTGCACCGACTTGATGTTGCGTAGTTCAAAAAACTCGCCCACATCCATACCAAGGTAGTTGGTGTACCACACATTAGTCGGAACATTCCAACCCAACTCGAACATAGGGATTGTAGAGCGGGTGTCGCGACCAACCTTTATTGTCAGTGCATCTTTTTTCGTCTTGTCAATGTGGATAATAGGGGAGGCGCCCACGGGCTCAACTTTCTGCTGCGAGGGGTCGCTGTCGTTGAATTTGATGCCCGAAGCACCGAGTGTGATTGTCTGCGCCTGTGCCTCACTGGTGGCGAAACAGGCGATTGCCACAATGGCAAAAATTAAGAATCGTTTCATATCTTTTTAATAGTTTGAGAGTTTTATTCCAATCTAAATAGTTTTTCAATCAACTCCTCGTCGGTAGGAATCTCCGTCTGGGCGAGGTTGGCAAAAATTTTGTCGGCGTGGTACTGCGCCTCGGCAAGCGAGGTGATAGGCTCGCCATTGTAGTAGCCGTAAATGGTTGGCTGTTTGAGCATTATCGTTATGCCGATAATGAGCGCGCAAAGCCCCGTAGTCAATGCAATCTGCCAAATGTGCGATGTAGTCTGGTGGAGTCTTATGCGTACGCTCTGTTGCGGCGCTGCGGCGTGCATCATCATCGCTCGTGCGGCGCGCTCCTCGGCGGTGGGTGAGGTGTTCTGGAGCAGTTGCTCGCGCAACTCCTGCTCCTCGGCGGCGTTGGTCTGCGCCTGCCAGTATCGTTGCATTAAATCCTTATACTCCATAATTCATCACCTTTATAAGTTCCTCTTTTACCTTTTGTCGTGCTCGGCTGCACGCCATTCGAGCGGCGCTCTCGCTCGAGCCAATTATCTCGGCTATCTCGCCGTAGCCCAACCCCTCGCAGTCGTGCAGGTGAATCACCTCCCTCTCGCGCTCGGGCAGCGTGGCTATTATCTTGCCGACCATCTGTATGAGTTCACTATCCTCATTTGTTGTTGCTGCAATGTTTTGCGGTGGCTCACTCTGCCGTCTGCGCTCCCGCTCGCGCATCAGGTCGAGGCAGATGTTGCGGATGCTCACCATTGCCAACTGGCGGAATGTACCTTCTCTTATAAATAGCCGTCGCCGCCATAGTTTTTCGTATAGGTCCTGCGTAGCATCCTCCGCCAGCGTAGGGTCGTGCAGCAGACTCACGGCATAGCGATATGCCGCATCCTTGATTGCAAGAAATTCTCTGTTCAGTTCTTCACTTCTCATTGTCTGGTTGCACTTTTCTCCACACTTTTTTGGCGCTTTTTGCCCAAATTTCACCTCTTTTTCGCTTATGCTCTCGCCTCTGTTTTTCGCCCGAAATACACCCCGTTTCTGGGTTTGTTTTGTGTTCTAATTATCGCTTTCTTTGCGGGCGCTTTTTGTCTATTTCGCCACTCGTTTTCGGGCGGATTTTCGCCACATTTTTCAGACGGTTTGCATCTATAATACGAACAACTCCTCGTTTTGTAACATCAAAGTTGAAAATTTTTTCAAAACCCCGCACATAGCCCCTGGTGGGAAAATATGCAACTGCGCTGAAAATGACAAAATTAGTGGCTGTTTTTCTTGTTAAATATGATTAAATTTTCTACATTTGCGATGTTGTTTGGTCATCTTTTTATTGAGGGCAGCACAAATAACACTATTTTAATTCTTCTAACTGATTGATACACAACTGTTTGCGTGTGTATCAATGCCCCGAGATTGTGCGCATATGTAGCGTTTTCAGCACTCGGCGAGGCACTCGAAAAATTTAACTAATCATTGAAATGATTATAGCCGTAGATTTTGATGGAACGATAGTGGAGCATAAATATCCATCTATCGGCAAGGAAATCCCGTTCGCTATTGCAACTTTGAAGCAACTTCAGGACGATGGTCATCGCCTGATTTTGTGGAGTTGCCGCGAGGGTCGTCTGTTGCAGGATGCAGTTGAGTATTGTCACAAGCGCGGAGTGGACTTTTTCGCCGTCAATAGCAACTATCCCGACGAGGATGTCGATCAGAGCGCCATCCGCAGCCGCAAACTTAAGGCCGATATGTTCATCGACGACCGCAATGTCGGCGGCCTGCCCGACTGGGGCGTCATCTACGAGATGATCTCCCGCGGCATCACCCACGAACAATTCCTCACCGAAATCTCCCTCACCCCCTCCCGCCCCCAGAAACCTTCCCTCTGGAAGAGGTTGTTCGGATAGCGGCGTATTAAAACAGAATTTGAAATGGCAAATTCACACCTCGAAGATAACAAACGCATCGCCAAAAACACCATAATGCTCTACATCCGAATGCTCTTCGGAATGTTGGTGTCATTCTACACCTCCCGAGTGGTACTGAACACCCTCGGCGTGGAAGATTTCGGTATCCAGAATGTGGTGGGAGGATTTGTGTCGATGTTTTCTTTGATATCAATGTCATTGTCATCTTCTGTACAACGATTCTTGACATTTGAACTTGGCAAGGGTAATTTTGAGAGTCTCAAAAAGGTATTTTCCACATCTGTTCTGATTCACATTGTGTTGGCGATAATTGTGGTGATATTGTCGGAGTCGTTAGGTGTGTGGTTTGTCAATCATAAATTGGTGATTCCTGAAAGTCGTTTGTATGCTGCAAATTGGGTATTTCAAGCATCTATATTGTCTTTTGTTTTTGGTTTGTTGAGTGTGCCGTATAATGCACTGATTGTTGCTCACGAACGAATGAGCGCATTCGCTTATATAGGGGTGCTTGAGATATTGTTGAAGTTAGTAATCGTCCTGTTTGTTGCTTATAGCCCATTCGAGTTTGATAAATTGATAGTCTATTCGTTGTTGCTGATGAGTGTAGGTTTGCTGATGCGATTTGTGTATGTCTCATATTGTCGCAGAAACTTCAGCGAGAGCAAAGTTGAATTGACATTCGATAAGAGTTATTGGAAGGATATTAGTGCATTCTCGGTGTGGAATGCGATTGGTTGTACTGCTTTGCTGTTGAAGAACCAGGGCGTAGATATTCTGCTGAATATGTTTTTTGGTCCTGTCGTGAATGCCGCCAGAGGAATTGCGGGCACGGTTAATGGTGCGGTCGCAAGTTTCTCGGGTAATTTTATGACTGCATTAAATCCACAAATAACGAAATCTTATGCCGCGGAAGATCGAGATTACACATTGTCACTCGTAGAACGAGGATCAAGATTTTCGTTTTTCATAATGTTTATGTTGGCGCTTCCTATTTTCCTCGAAGTGGATTTTGTCTTGACATTCTGGTTAAAGGAATATCCCGAACATACTGCAAACTTTGTTAGACTGATATTGGTGTTATCATTGTGTGATATTATCTCAAACACTTTGATAACATTGCAAGCCGCCACAGGAAAAATTAGAAACTACCAATTGGCAGTTGGAGTATTATTGTTAATGAATTTCCCATTGTCCTATATTGGCTTGAAAATAGGTCTTCAACCCGAGATAGTATTGATTGTAGCAATATTCGTTTCGCTCTCTTGTTTGATGTTAAGATTGCTGTTTTTGCGACATATGGCAAGTTTATCCATAAGGAGATTCTTTCGTAATGTTTGCTTAAGGATATTGCTCGTTGTTGTCTTATCGTTGCTTTTGCCAATGATAGTACACCAAAATATGGAGTATGGATTTTTACGATTTGTGGTTGTAGGAACCATATCGGTATTGTCTTCAGGAATGGTGATATTATGGGTAGGATGTACTGAAGGTGAAAGGGAATATATAAATAAACAAGTTAACAATCAAATTGAACGATTGAAAAAATAATAAGAACTGAGATTAAATTTTTAATGTGGATTAGAAACTATTTGATAAAATTAATTATCAAATATTCAGGAATTTAAGTCAAGAAATCATAATAGTCATAGAATGAATTATACAGAAAACTTCAAAAATATAGTCAAGATGATTTGGGATATATTACATCTCAATAGGATTGCGCTTAATGTATGGTCAGCGGAACAGCACAAGAATTGGGGAGATGATTTGAATATACATTTGTTGCGACTAATTACAGGAAAATACATTTATGTAGCAAACAGATCATTGTTACACAGGATTTTTTATGTTAAAAATTATTCGTGTATAGGGTCAATATTAGGAACATTTGAAGATGAAAAAACTGAAATCTGGGGCGCAGGTTTTATCTCTGAAAACGCGATGCTTCGGCAGAAACCATTTAAGATACATTCCGTAAGAGGAAAACTAACTAGAGCAAAACTTTTAGAGCAAGGTGTTGATTGTCCTGAGAATTATGGTGACCCAGCTTTATTGGTTTCAAAATTTTACAAGGCGAAACCAATTGGTAAATACAAAATAGGAATTATTCCTCATTATGTAGATTTATCAAACGAAGTAATAAAAAGAATAATGTCTGAGAACGATGTTCTATTGATAGATGTGGCTCATTATGATAAATGGACAGATGTTTGTGATATGGTTGTTTCTTGCGATTATATAGTGTCTAGTTCTCTGCATGGACTTATTCTCTCGGATTCATATTGCATTCCTAATA
>JAFZFR010000027.1 GCA_017555805.1 Alistipes sp.
ATACTGAACGGGTAGGATATAAAGCGTGTTCCCACCAATCCCATTTCTTGTTCAGGACATCGGGGTTTAGACACGCTTCATCGGTGTCGAAGTCATCGACAAGTAGAATATCGGGGCGCTTGGCTTCATTACGAGCACCACGAGGTTTATCCCCAGCGCCAAGTCCTATGAACAAAGCCCCTTGCTTGGTCTTAAATTGGCGCTCCGACCAATCGTCAATGCTCTGCTGTTCGCCATACAACTGTATGAGTCGGCGGTTACTTTCGAGGTTAGCACGATAAGGGGCAAGGAGCTTGGCGGCAGCCTCTTGTGTGGCAGCTGCCAACATTATAGTGTTCTTGCGCTTGGTCAGTACCAGATAGAGCACCACGAACATTACGATGGTACTCTTTGCCAATTCTCGGCTCCACGATAGCACCTCAAACCACTCGGGGTTGTTAATGAGTCGTTTGATGGCTTTGATATGGAACGGAGCGAACTCTGCCTTCGCATAGTTAGGGAATAGGTATTTAATCCACTCGATAGGGTTTGACTCCAACCTGATACGCAACTTTTCCACCTCGGCTGGGGACAGCGAGGTGTCTATGGGGGTGTCGTTGTATATGGAGCGTTTTAGCTCCTCCCATTTGCGTAGGGCATCACGGTCAATCTGCTTCATAGAACTACATCAGGGAATTAATAAATGAGTCGAATAACTGTGTGAATCTCTTTGTTTGGTCGAGGTCAATCGGGCGTAGCCACGCAATAAATCGCTGCCCCACGCTGACAACATCGTGGATACCTGCATCGGTCTCCAACTTGTTGATGGCGTTGGTCAGTTTTGCGATGGTGTCAGCCTCTTTTGGCGAGGCGAAGCGTTTGCCCTCCTCGCGTTGGAGGATATTGTTGTTTATCTCGACAATCTGCTGTTGCAGTGCCTGAATTTGACCCTCGCGGGTCATTGTGAGTGAAGCCTTGTGCTCGTGCCACTTGTCGGCTTTTGCCCAGCGTATAATGGTCTGACGAGATACCCCGACCACATCGGCAATCTCCTCCTGTGTTCGGTTCTCGTGTATGTACATCGACATCGCCCATTGGCGCTTCTGTTGTGAGGTCATATTGTTCATAGTTTTGTGCTTTTGCTTTTGCAAAATTGACCTCTAAATAGGTGATTGACAAATCAGAAAAACATCATAACACTTTATAGCGTCATCATAACACTGTAACTTGTTATGATGTTTTTGCGATTTGCAAAGTGCAGTTACACGCCCCAATTTTGCACAAAACAAAACGCAAAATGGCAAACATATTCAATATCATTCCCGGTCCGCAGGAGGACACTTGTTGCATCTTGCTTTATGGCGAGATTGGCAACTATGGCGATGTGAGGGCACAAGATGTAGTTGCCCAGCTGATGGAGGCAGAGCGCACATATAAGAAGATTGATGTGCGTATTAACTCTGTCGGTGGAGATGTTCATACAGGTATCGCCATCTTCAACGCCTTGCATCAGTCGCAAGCGGATATCACTATCTACATAGATTGTATTGCGGCGAGTACCGCATCGTTCATTGCGGGCTGTGGAAAGCCTGTAAAGATGAGCCGTTTCGGTCGTATGATGATCCACCGCCCGACAGTATGCGTTTGTGCCAATGCTGACGAGTTAGAGGAGTATATCAAGACATTGGAGGACATTGAGGATATTCTGTGTAGTATCTACTCCGAGCGAACTGGTATGAGCGTGGAGGATATCCGTGATAAGTATATGGACGGTGGTAACCATTGGCTCGATGCGGAGGAGGCATTGGCTCTTGGCTTTGTCGATGAAATCTATGACGACCCCAACAGAGTGGTCGTTGTCGATTCTCTCTCGGAACAGCAACTCTGTGAGCGATACACAGCTCAATATCTTAATGCAACCAAGGTTTCATTTAATAAAAACGAAAAAATGATTGAACAGTTAAAACAGATGGCTTCGTTCAGCGATTGTGCAGACGAGGCAGCGATTATGGCACGCATTGCCGAGATTGAGGCAAAGGCGGCGCAGTGTGATTCTTTAACAGCGGAGCGAGACGCTTTGCAGAAGGAGAACGATGAGTACAAGCGTAAGGAGCAGGAGGCAGCAGACGCTGCTATCGATGCCGAGGTGCAGACCGCTATCGATGAGGGTCGCATTGGTGAGGACCAGCGAGAGCACTATGTCGCTATGCTCCACACCGAACAGGCAGAGAGCGCCCGTGCAATCCTGAAATCGCAGAAGCCCAAGCGTCGTGCGGCTGCTATCATCGGTAAGGGCGAGCCACAGGGACATAATGCGTGGGACGAGCGCATGGAGGAGATTCGAAAGGACCTCGAAAAGTAATCAATAACAAATCAAAACACAGTAGAAACTATGGCAAACATTCAGACCGCTTATCAGGGTGAAGTTTTAGAGAAACTTCTCGTGAAAGCAACAACCAGCAATGAGCTGGTAAAGCGTGGACTTATCCACCTTGAGCCTAATGTTCAGAAGGCATTTTACATTCCTCGTTTGAAGGCTGGTAAGTTCTTGCAGAAGCGCAAGGAGCAGCCTGAGGATAGCGACTCGAAGGGCGAATTCAATATCGACGAGCGCAAGTTGGAGCCTGTGGACTTTATGGCATTCACCACTTTCAACCCTCGTTCGTTTGAGAAGTTCTGGAAGAAGTGGCAGCCTACGGGCAACCTCGTGTTCTCGGAGCTTCCTGCGGAGGCACAGGCAGCATTCCTTGAGGAGTTGGGCAAGGTTGTGGACTTCGAGCTTGGCTGGCACTTTATCAACGGTACCGCTGGCGAGGGCGAGGAGCAGTTCTTCAATGGTATCCTTACTCGCATTCTCGCCGATGGCGATGTTATCAAGGCAGATGTATCGGGGGCTGATACTATGATTGCGAAGTTGCGTAAAGTACACCGAGCAATCCCTAAGGCGCTCCGCAACCATCCCGGTTTGAAGTTCTTGATGTCGATTGAGGACTTCGACGCCTACGATGACGAGCTCACCGACCTCCACCACAAGGGGGCAGATCCTACTTCGAGCAATGTGGCTCGCTTCAAGAAGTATAACATCGAGCCTTTGGCAGACTGGCCACAGGGTGTTATCGTGGCAACCATCGCAACGATGGACATCGACTCTAACCTCTGGGGCGCAGTGAACCTCGCAGATGACTTCGAGTGCGTGAAGATTGACCGCTTGACCAATGCGGGTGAGCGTTACTTCTTCAAGATGCTTATGAAGGCAGATACAAACATCGCCTTTGGTGAGCACACCGTTATCGCTGATTGGAGAGATGAACTCCCTGAGGCATAAGTCTAACCGTAAAACACTGTAACTATGAAACTGAAAGTATTGAAGCCCTTTATCAATAAGGAGAACAAGACGCAGATTTTCAACGCTGGAGAGACTATCGAGATTGACGATGCGGCTCGTATCAACGACATTGTGAAGCGAGGTCTCGGTGAGGTGATTATCGAACAGGCTGAGACGGAGAACACCCCTGTTGATGGTGATGCCTCTGGCGACCA
>JAFZFR010000028.1 GCA_017555805.1 Alistipes sp.
CGCTTCTCCTTCTGAGCCTCGATAATCTCCTCGAATGGATCCTGATCCTCCTTTGAAACTGGTTTCATACCCAAAACTACATCACCGTACATCTGTACGAAACGGCGATATGAGTCCCAAGCGAAACGAGGGTTACCAGTACGCTTTGCAACAGCCTCAACAGCCTCATCATTCATACCGAGGTTGAGGATAGTATCCATCATACCTGGCATTGAAGCGCGAGCACCTGAACGAACTGATACGAGCAAAGGCATCTCCTTGTCACCGAACTTCATACCAGTGAGGTTCTCGATGTTCTGCATAGCCTTCTCTACCTCTGGACGGAGAATCTCGATAACAGCCTCCTTACCCTTGCTGTAGTACTCTGCACAAACCTCTGTTGTGATTGTGAATCCTGGAGGAACTGGAATACCGATAAGGTTCATCTCTGCCAAATTGGCTCCCTTACCACCAAGCAATTCTCTCATTTTACCATTACCCTCAGCCTCTTTGTTACCGAAGGTATAGACGCGTTTTACATCTGCCATAATCTTGGTTTTTATTAAAAATTTTATTTTTATATGATATAATTTTGATTACACTATTTCAATCGTACAAAATTAAAACTTTTTTGCTAATGTGCAAATAGTTTATCGAAATATATGAAAATTGGGAGGCAACTTGAGCCTCCACCGCAGTATTTTGCCCCGTCATAGGTCGGCTTTGGCACCCCGCCGGAGTCAAGCAACCACCGCTTGATATAGACATCACTATGGTTTGGTGCGGTCAAATTGGTCACCACTCTATCGCGTAACTGCCACATATTCTGCACGATAACATTGCCGCGACCCGCCTTTTCCACGCCCCGCATAGCATCGTGCAGACCGAGTTTTTCAAATTTTAACTTTCCCGCGTCGCCAATTATGATAATATTACTATCTTCGAGTAAATTTCGCTCCTGGAGCAGCACTCCGAGCGATGTTGAACGAGAAGTTGCAATAATGGCAAAATCCTCTCCCGCGACCTCGCCTTCAACACACAGCGCCCCGCTCCACTCGGTCACGCGTTCGGGGAAGAAACAATCTGCGAAATAGAGAATCGCAAAATCCAAACCATCATATCTGCTTGAGGTGCGATGGATGTAGGCATAATCTTCGCCGCACGATGCGACAATATCCTTTACCACCTGCTCATTTTCGACGCCATACAACGCCACTACGGGCATCGCCATCGAGTCAATCACAGCAGCCACCTGACCCACCTTTCTGCGATAACGCACATCGTCCCAGCACAGCCGTCCGCGCGGTGTGTAGTCGCTATCATCGTAAAATTTCGAAGGGATTGTGTCGTATAATTTATCGACATTATAGTACGCCACGCCAAACGACGATTGTTGCGCCGACAGACGCTCCGCGCCCATCACGACCAACAACAATATGACCAGCATGCGGCGCATCGCTTACTGCTTTATTACGCCCGAACCTACCAACTCCTCGCCGCTATACCACGCCGCAAACTGACCCGCCGCGATACCTCGCTGGGGCTCTTCAAAGAGGATATAGAGACCATCCTCCTGACATATAAGTTCCGCTCGCTGAAGCGGTTGGCGATAACGGATGCGAACATCGTATGCTCTTCGCTCACCCACCTGCATCGCATCATAAGGATTGACCCAATGCAACGCCTCGGGCAGTAACTTCAGCGCCCTGCGATACAAACCTGGGTGTGCATCGCCCTCGCCCACATAGATTACATTCTCCTTGACATCCGTAGCGATTATGAATAGCGACTCCTTTCTCCCTCCAATGCCCAAACCCTTGCGCTGACCAATGGTATAAAAGTGCGCTCCGTTGTGCGTACCAATCTTCTTTCCGTCACGCACCGTATAGTGTTTCGGCTCGGCAAGAGCCGCCAAATCATCCTCCGCTGGTTGTACGGCATAGCCACGCCACGAAGGCAAAATCTCGTGCACATTACCCTGCTTCGCCGCAATCTGCTGCTGCAGGAATACGGGCAAATCGACCTTGCCCACAAAGCAAATACCCTGTGAGTCCTTGCGCTTTGCCGTAGCCAGTTTCTGCTCCTCGGCTATGCGTCGCACCTCGGGTTTTAAGAGGTCACCAATGGGGAACAACGCATACTGCAACTGCTCCTGCGTGAGTTGGCAGAGGAAATAACTCTGGTCCTTATTCTTATCCGCTCCCGCCAGCAACTGATGCACCTCCTTGCCATCCTTTACGATGGTCTGCTTGCGGCAATAGTGACCCGTAGCGACAAACTCCGCACCCATCTTGAGCGCCTCCTTCAGGAAAACATCAAACTTTATCTCTCTGTTACACAGCACATCAGGGTTTGGCGTGCGGCCTGCGCTATACTCGGCAAACATATAATCGACGACACGACGGCGGTACTCCTCCGAAAGATCGACAAAGCGGAACGGAATATCCAGACGCTTCGCCACCAACTCGGCAAAGACCTGGTCGTCATACCACGGGCAATCGCCCTCCAGCGTACCTGTCGTATCGTGCCAGTTACGCATAAAGAGACCAATCACCTCGTGTCCCTGCTGCTTGAGCAGATACGCCGCCACCGATGAGTCCACACCTCCCGAAAGTCCAACTACAACTCGTGCCATCCAAAAATTATTTCAAAAGATATTTTACCGAAATGCTTGTTATATAGCAGTTACATTTTGATGAGTTGATATTATTAACACCATTAAAGTGCAGATATATACAACATTGCTTACCTACATCTGCGCCCATCTCTGCCACAATCTCCGCTACATCAAACGATGTATCTGACATCGAATTAGACGCCGAATGCGCTACTTCTAAATTATCTGGATTCGCAACTGCTATCTTACAAACCATCGTATCATTATCAACTGTCACCTCTACCTCATTGAGTTCATAACCCTCATAATAAGGCAAATAAATCAATGCGTAATCCGATGCAGTAGGCTTTGTTGAACCATTCTTGCCATTGAAATAGAAACGCAACATTCTCTTTGAAGTGCCACAAGCAATAGGTTCTGTGCAATATATTCCAAACGGATAACCACCCAACGCCCATTCAACCATCTCTGCGTATGATGTCTTTGCGGTGGGGAAATTATCTGGATACGACTCCGCATTTGTCAAATCCACCTTAAAGTTCAGCGCTTCGGGCTTCAACTCTATCGGTGCGGTCATCTTCATAACCTTGCCCGCAGGGAACTCCACCTCCGAGCCAAACTCCTTCACATATTTATATTTAGCGCCAGCCGCTGTTGTCACGATAAAGACCAGTTTCTCGCCCTCGGCAATCTCAAACGGCGACATCGCAATCCACGCCTTCAACTGCGCGCCATCGGCCACCTCGCCATCCTCAACAAGCAACTCCACGCAATCACTCACATTACCCAGCGCCGTAATCTCGCCCGTCTTAAGGTCAATTCTATGCTTACCTGCAATGGTCTTTGGTGCATAGACCTTCACCGACTCCACAACCACATCCGCGCCCGTAGAGTTCTTCACCGCAAACTGCATCACCGCCGCTGTATGGTGCATCTGCAAGCGTATAGCATCCACCATTGCGTCCTCCTGACCGCCATACAACGGGTCAAGCGCCGCAATGTGCGCTGGTTGCTCGCCTTGTTGCGTCTGCTCCTCTGCGCCAATCTCTATCGTTGCGGTGCAATCCTCCACCGAGAGATAATCCGTCGCGGGATATACTCCATAGACACCCACCGCCGAGGCAACATCCGCCACCTCATTGCATACAAACTCGCCACTTTCGGCATCCGCCAAATCAAACAAGTAGGCATCAGTGCCAATCAGCACCGACATCCTATCTCCCTCGCTCCACGAGGTTGCGTACTTGCCACTCTCGGCATCATACTCAAACGCCGTACGAGTCGCGCCCGCCTCGGCATACAACTGCACGCGGCGCGTCGAGACCCTCTCCGCCGACTCCTCGCTATGACAACCCACAGCGACCAACATCAGCACAAGGAGTATTCCATTAATTAACTTTGCCATAACTCCCCTAAAACTCGCCACTCTGCCAATCATCAATACCGTCGTCGCTACCCGCGAAACCCTGCTCGAGTTCCACCTCCACAACAACCATCTCGGGTGCGATATATGCTACTTTTTCCATACTCCTATTTACTCCTGCTTTGCCGCTCGCTTACGGTCAATCTCGTTCAAAAGAATCTTTCTCAAGCGCATGGACTTTGGTGTCACCTCAACATACTCGTCGGCCTTGATATACTCCAGCGCCTCCTCCAACGAGAAGACCTTTGGAGGCACGATAACTGCCTTATCATCAGCGCCCGACGCACGCATATTGGTGAGTTGCTTTGCCTTTGTTACATTGATAGTGATGTCGCCCTGGCGTGTGCTCTCGCCCACCACCTGACCGCAATAGACCTCATCCATCGGCGCAATGAAGAAGCGACCTCTATCCTGCAATTTATCAATCGAATAGGCGTAAGCCGTACCAGTCTCCGAAGCAATCAGCGAGCCGTTTGTACGCATCTCAATCTCACCCATCCAAGGCTCAAAGTCCTTCAGACGGTGAGTCATAATAGCCTCGCCCGCAGTCGCTGTAAGCATATTTGAACGCAAGCCGATGATACCGCGCGACGGAACATCAAACTCCAAGCGTGTACGCTCGCCGTCCGACTCCATATTTGTCATCACACCCTTACGCTTTGTCACCATCTCAATCACGGTACCCGCGCACTCATCTGGGCAATCCACGGTCATCTCCTCTACAGGCTCGCACTTCACGCCATCAATCTCCTTGATGATAACCTTTGGCTGACCCACCTGCAACTCGTAACCCTCACGACGCATCGTCTCAATCAACACCGAGAGGTGCAACACGCCACGACCATATACGATGAATGAATCGGCATTCTGACCTGGCGCGATACGCAACGCGAGGTTACGCTCCAACTCGCGATCAAGACGCTCCTTGAGGTGGCGCGATGTCACGAACTTACCATCACGACCGAAGAAAGGCGAGTTGTTGATTGTAAACAACATCGACATCGTAGGCTCGTCAATCGCGATTGGTGGCAGTGGTTCTGGGTTCTCATAGTCGCAGATTGTATCGCCAATCTCGAAGCCCTCGATACCCACCATCGCGCAAATCTCACCGCAACTCACGCTATCAACCTTCTTCTTTCCAAGGCCATCGAACACCATCAACTCCTTGATGCGTGTCTTAATCATTGTCTCGCCGTCGCGCTTTGCGAGGGTCACATTCTGTCCCGCGCGCAACTCGCCGCGTGTGACCTTACCTACTGCGATACGACCCACATAAGGCGAATACTCCAATGAGGTGACCAACATCTGTGGCGTACCCTCCACAACCTCTGGCTCTGGAATCTCGTCGATGATTGCATCCAGCAGCGGCGCGATTGAGTCGGTTGGCTCGTTCCAGATGTGCGACATCCAGCCCTGCTTTGCCGAGCCGTAGATGGTCTTGTAGTCCAACTGCTCCTCGGTTGCATCCAACGAGAACATCAGGTCGAACACCTGCTCGTTCACAACCTCTGGACGGCAGTTAGCCTTATCCACCTTGTTCACCACCACGATAGGCTTCTTACCGAGCGACAGAGCCTTCTGCAACACGAAGCGAGTCTGTGGCATAGTACCCTCGAAGGCATCCACCAACAGCAACACGCCGTCGCACATATTGAGCACTCGCTCCACCTCTCCACCAAAGTCGGCGTGACCTGGGGTGTCGATGATGTTAATCTTATAATCTTTATATATAACGGATACATTCTTCGACAGAATGGTGATGCCTCGCTCTCGCTCGAGGTCATTGTTATCCATAATCAAGTCTCCAGTGTTTGTGTCGGAACGCAACAGGTGTCCGGCGATGATCATCTTATCGACCAGCGTGGTCTTACCGTGATCGACATGTGCAATGATTGCAATGTTGCGAAGTTTTTGCATAGTAATTGAATTTATTGTGCAAAGTTAATAAAAATCGCAAAAAAATGTACTACTTTTGTTCTACTATTCAATCGAAAGTTGTTATGAATTATGCAATACAGATAAAAGAGCAGAGCAAAGTGCTGGTCGGCAGCGTAACCGAGTTACTTCCCGAACTCCTCCCCGCCAAGCGTGTCGTGGTTATTTCCGACACCAACATCGACCGCCACTACCACTCTCTCATCCAGCAATACGACCACATCCTGATTGGTCTGGGCGAGACGAGCAAGACGCTCCACACGCTCGATATGATATATCGCCAGTTGATTGAGTTGGAGGCCGACCGCTCGACCTTCATCCTTGGCATCGGCGGCGGCATCGTCACCGACATCGCAGGCTTCGCCGCCTCGACCTATATGCGTGGCGTGGAGTTTGGCTTTATCTCTACATCACTGCTCGGTCAGGTGGATGCCAGCGTGGGTGGTAAGAATGGCGTGAATATGAGCGGCTACAAGAATATGGTCGGCTCGTTCAACCAGCCAAAGTTCGTCATCTGCGATGTGAGTATGCTCCACACCCTCTCGCGCCGCGAGTTCCGCACGGGTCTTGCCGAGATTATCAAGGCGGGAATTATCGCCGATAGCGAACTCTTCAAGCAGTTGGAGCAGTGCGACTTCTCTACCCTCGCCAACGACAAGGAGGCGTTGAGCCACATCGTCTATCGTGCTATCAAGGTCAAGGCCGACATCGTCGAGCGCGACGAGCGCGAAACGGGCGACAGACGCCTTCTCAACCTCGGTCATACTATGGCGCACGCCATCGAGAAGTGCTCGTCACAGATGAACCACGGCGAGGCTGTTGCCGTAGGACTTGATATGATTGCAAAGGTGGCTACAAAGCGTGGTCTTTTGAGCGAGCAGAGTGCCGAGCGCATCACGCAGTTGCTTCTCCGCGCGGGCTTTAACCTTGAGCCACCCACCGAGGTGCGCCAACTCCTCAAGGCAATCAACAAGGACAAGAAGAGCGAAGGAGACAACATCCACATCGTACTCCCCACCTCAATCGGCAGTTGCATAGTCGAGCAGATGCCCCTCGCAGAGTTTAAGGCGATGTTCAAATAGATAAAATATGAGCCTATCCATCGGGATAGGCTCTTCTTTTCAATAAATGTATAAAAAGAGGGTTTTCAAGGTTGCGTTTAAGCGAGGGCAAAGAGAGCTTGCTCACTATGCCAAGCGTAGCAACCAAAAGGTACTTAAGGCTTGCGATACTCGGAAAAGCGGAGTTTACTGATGTGTAAATGAGCATTTTGAGAGTGAGTAAAACGCAGAAAACACCTTTTTAGGCAATTTATTTTTTCAAAGTCTTATAAGACAATATGTGCCAAGTAATTGCAGTTGCCATTAACGCCATCAGCACCTGCGCCCACCACCATTTGTCTACCACCGCCACAATGCAGTAACCAATCGTGAGCCACACCATCCCCACCGACACCACCTTCACTCTTAGCGGTATGGCGCGATACTCCCTGAAATTCTTGATATAGACACCCAGTCGGGGATGATTCATCAGCCACTCATACAGCCTCGGCGAACTATGCACAAAGCACCATGCCGAGAGCAACAACAGCGGCGTAGTGGGCACCACGGGCAGAAAAACACCCGCCACGCCCAGCCCCAAAGAGAGCAATCCCACTATGGCTAAAAAAATTTTCATCGCCGCAAAGTTAATAATTACCCCACAAATAGCAATCAAGCGACAAAAAATTGTTACATTTGCACTTAATTGAACTAATACATTTATAAGATATGAAAAAAATAGGTATCGCTTGCGACCACGCAGGCTATCAGATGAAGGAGTTTTTGGTTGGTTACCTCTCAACCAAGGGTTATGAAGTAGTGGATTTCGGTTGCGACTCGGAGGAGAGCATCGACTACCCCGATTTCGGTCACGCATTGGCTTCGGCTATCGAGGCTGGCGAGATGGAGCAGGGCGTAGGTTTGTGCGGCTCGGGCGAGGGTATGGCAATGACCTTGAACAAGCATCAGGGCATCCGCGCAGGCTTGTGCTGGAGCGCCGAGATTGCAGGCCTCACACGCCAGCACAACAACGCCAATGTGGTAGTTCTCCCAGCACGCTTCATCTCTAACGACGAGGCTATGGCTATCGTTGATAAGTTCCTCTCAACAGAGTTCGAGGGTGGCCGTCACATCCGCCGTGTGGAGAAGATTGCTTGCAAATAATCCCCTTTCAAGAAGAGAGTAATGTACAAGGATAATCAGTTATATGTGGCCCACTGTGCAAGTGGACCTATACACATCGTGGGCAAGATGGCTAACCGCCACGGACTCATCGCGGGTGCTACGGGTACGGGTAAGACCGTCACGCTCCAGGTGCTCGCCGAGACCTTCTCGCAGGCGGGCGTCCCCTGCTTTATGGCAGATATGAAGGGCGACCTGTCGGGTATCTCGCAGGTGGGTAAGTTGAGCGGCTTCATCGAGAAGCGTTGTGTGGAGTTCGGCATCGACGCTGCGGCACTCAAGTTCGAGGGCTGCCCAATGCGTTTCTACGATGTCTATGGCAAGCAGGGTCATCCTATGCGTACCACAATCAAGAATATGGGCTCGATGCTTCTTTCTCGATTGCTGGAACTCAACGACACGCAGTCGGGTGTTCTCGCCCTCACATTCCGCATCGCCGAGGATGAGAACCTCCCACTCATTGACATGAAGGACCTGCGCCTGATGCTCGACTATGTGGCAAAGAACGCCGACCGCTACTCTACCACCTACGGCAATGTGTCGTCAGCAACCATCGGCGCCATCCAGCGCTCGTTGCTCACCCTTGCCGAGCAGGGCGGTGATAAGTTCTTCGGCGAGCCCGCTTTCGACATCTACGATCTGTTGCAGACCGAGGGCGGACGAGGCGTGATGAACATCCTTGCGGCTGATGAATTGATGCTCCAGCCAAAGTTATACTCCACATTCTTGATGTGGCTCCTGACCGAGATTTATGACAAGATGCCCGAGATTGGCGATATGGATTTGCCAAAGATGGTATTCTTCTTTGACGAGGCGCATATGCTCTTCAAGGATACCTCGAAGGCACTCATCGACAAGATTGAGCAGATTGTACGCCTTATCCGCTCGAAGGGTATCGGCGTCTATTTCATCTCGCAGTCGCCATCCGACCTGCCTGATGCTATCCTCGGTCAGTGCGGTAACCGCGTACAGCACGCCCTGCGCGCCTTTACACCAAAGGACCAGGCGGCAGTGAAGGCAGCGGCGCAGACCTTCCGTCCCAACCCAGAGTTCTCCACCGAGCGTGAGATTTTGGAACTCGGCACGGGCGAGGCGTTGGTTTCGTTCCTCGACGAGAAGGGCGCACCTTCGATGGTTGAGCGCGCGAAGATTCTCTTCCCATTGAGCCAGATTGGCGCTATCACCGACGAGCAGCGCCAGCAGATTAACTCATCGTCACGCATCGCGGGCAAGTATGATACCGCCGTTGATCGCGAGTCGGCATTTGAGAAGATCTCCAAGCAGCGCGAGGAGGCTGAAAAGCAGGAGGCAGAGGCAAAGGCCGCCGAGCAGGAGCGCAAGGAGCAGGAGAAGCGCGAGAAGGAGGAGGCAAAGGCACGCAAGAGTTCTGCGGGCAGTTTCAAGAAGACTCTGGTGGGCAGTATGCTCGGCACCGCCGTTACCTACTTCGCCAAGACTGTAGCCCAGCAGATGGCAAAGAAATTGACAGGCTCAACCACCACCCGCTCGACATCTACACGCAAAAAGACTACAACAAAAAAGAAGAAGTAATCAGATTGCTTAATAATGAAAAGGCTACCAACCGCAAGGTTAGTAGCCTTATTTTTTTATGGATTAGTTTATCTTCAGTCTAATCTCATCGAGAATAAGAATTTGTATAAAAAGAGGATTTTTCAGGCTATCTAAGTCCAAGAAACCGCAGTTTACTAAAGCGTAAATGAGGATGTCGAGGACAAGAGAAACGCAGAAAATACCTTTTTAGACAGATTGCCCTTTAGAAGTTGAATTTCACACCTAACATACCCTGCGCTGTGTCACGATAGTAGTGCAGCCACTCATAGACCTTGCTACCCGAGAGGTTGCGACCCTCGGCAAATACTGCCCAGTGCTCATTGAAGCGCCACTCGGCATCCAGACCTACGATGAATGTCGGGTCGGTGATTGTCGCTGTGAACGATGGCATCACACCATTGCCACCCTCATCGGCGAGGGTCATCCACTTGATGCTGCTCATATACTCAAGGTTAGCGCCGATTGACAACTTTCTGCCCGTATAGCGCAAGCCGAGGTTGAAATCAAAGTTTGGTCGGTTGCAGTAGTAATCATCGTAGTTCTCCCACACATATACATTCGCACCCACCGTTGCCTCAAACCATCCCGAAGGGCGGAATGTAGCGTTTGCGTTCATCGTGAGCGAATGCTGATATGCCGTCACGAAGTAGTAGTCTGCGCCAGCATTGTACCAGTAGAGGTGGTCATCCGCCAACGACAACTGCGCCGAGATGTTATATGCGAAGATACCCTTACCGAGGTTTCCGCCAAAACCGATGCGACCGTTATACACTGTCTCGTTAGAGAGTGTCGCCGCCTGATTTGCCACGGTCTGCGACACCTTCACGAATGGGTTTGCGTAAGCGAGCGTAGCGAAATCGTGTCTGTTCAACTCGCCATCCACCTCCACATAAGGCACGAAACTCTGCTTTGCGTTGTTCCAGGTCATCTTCAAATATGGGAAGATATGGTGAGGCGACTTACCCGATTCGCCCACTACATCGTTATAGTAGTCCACACCAATAGCAAATGTGAAGCGCTCACGGTCCAAGCCATAGCGCGCACCCGCCACAAGGATGTTGTTCTTGTATGCCGACAGCGCCTGCGCGCCATACACGCCCTCGTAGCCCACATTGAACTTCAACAGATGGTTACCCACCATCTTACCCAGCGCCGCCTCTGCCGATGCCTGTCGCTGCTTTAGGCGGTTGTCATCCTCAAGTTTCAGCGCATTTGCAAACATACCGCCACCAATCTCCACATTGAAGTTCCAGCGGCTCAAGTCGGTAAAGTCATCACCAAAGCGCACCTTACCCTTCCACTCACCAAAACGGATAGACTCGCCCGTAGTTGGATAGCGGTGACGCATCTGACCATCGCCATACACATCCACCTCGAACATACGACGACCCACCATCGCGCCCGCGCGTCCACCGATACGGTTACTCAACTCCGAGGTGTTATCCTTCTCCTTTGTCACGCCATCCAGCGCGTAGCGGTTGCGGTAGTCACCCAAATGGTTGATGTATCCCATCGCATAGCCGCGGTCCTTCTTGTAGGTCGATACATACACATCGCCCTCACTCACCAAAGGCACGCCCGCCGCTGCCTTCACATACAAAAGACGCGAACGCACGAAGTCCCAATACGATATTGTCGCTGGCTTGAAGTTCTGCACCAGCAGCGAAGTCTCATACGAACGGGGCATAAACGAGTAGTCAATATCGGGGCGCATCATCACCGTATCGGTCATATCTGGCACCATCGCCAACTTCTGCGCCTTATTCACATCGGGGGTGTAGTTCTTCTCCACCTCCACCTGCTTTGCCACCTGCGCCTGTGCGAACATAGGCACCAGCAGCAACAATGTTATATATGCAATTCTTCTCATCGTTAGTTCATTTTAGCAATTCGTGACTTCGCCTCCTCAATGATGCCGTCGTCGGCTGGAGAGTAACCATCCACCACACTCTGGTATGTCGCGCGCGCCTGGAACGCATCGCCCTTATCGAAATAGATGTCACCCAAGAGGATGAACGACTTTGCAAGCCAGTAGTTCTGCGGTGTGTTGCTGTCCGAGAACTCATAGACCATTTTCTCGGCCTTATCGTAGCGTTTCGCTTTGTACTCCGCCTCGATAATTCTAAAGCGAGCCTCGGCACCCTCGGCGCTATTTACCTCTGCGTTAAGCACCTCAAAGACCTTCAACGCCCCAGCCTCATCGCCTCTACGGAGCAATACCTGCGCCTTGGCGTAGCGAGCCTTGCGACGCGCAATCTCGGTCATCGTGTCGAACTTCTCGACATCATCCGCCATCGCCACAATCTCATCATCCGAAGCATACTTCAGTGTCGAAGCCACATAACCCGACGCCGCACTCTTGCGTAGAGCCGCATCCGATGTCTCATCATAGAGCATACGATATACCTTTGCCGCCTGCTCCCAGCGCTCCGACTTGTAGCACATCGACGAGAGTTTCTCCAACACTCGCTCGTGGTACTGCGTACGACCCTGCTCCACCAGACGCGAGAGTGTCGCGATAGCCTCTGGCTCGTTGTTCTCGCGGATGTAGCAGTCGCTCAAGAAGAAGAGAGCATCGTTCAGGTAGTGACCGTTAGGATAGTTCTTCAGGTATGTATTAAAACTTGTCGCCGCCTCGGCAGTCTTGTTCGCCAGGTAGAGTTTCTGCGCCGCCGCATACGACAACGAGTCGCGTGTGGTCTGGCTCACGCTACCCTCTACGCCCACCTTCTCGGCATAGTCGAAGTAGGCCTCCGCATCGCCCTTATCAACATAAATCTCTCGAATACCCTGCAACGCGCTCACCGACTGCGATGACTTTGGCGCAGCCTTGACCACCATATCGAGGTACTCCAGCGCCTTATCCTTGTTGCCGATGTTCATATACGCCAAGCCGAGTTCCGACAACGCCTGTGTGTAGAGAGGCGACGAAGGGTACTCCGCTACGAAACTCTCCAGCGCACGCACGCCGTTATCGTACTGCTCTACGGCAATGTAGGTGTGACCCAACTCATACTTCGCATCATCCACATAGTCGCCCTTGCCACTCTGCACGATGCGCTTCAACGCCTCAATCTTCTCCGTGCGCTTGTTCTGCACGCCCAGAGTCACCGCGCGCTGATACTCCGCATAGTAACTCTCCGCGCCACGCATCGCAATGCTCTTATCGTAGCACGACATCGCATCAGCAAACTCACGCTGCGCGTAGTGTACATCGCCACGGCGGTTGAGTGCATCTGCGCGGTAGGTATCGCGCTTGCTGTACGCCTTCAGGAACGAGTCAAACGACTTCGCCGCCGACGCCATATCGCCATCGTTGAAGTAGCAGTAACCGAGGTTATAGTGTGCCATCGCATACTCCGTCGAACCCTTTGGAGCGCGATTGATAAAGTTCTTGTAACGCTGTGTAGCCACTGCGCTGTTGCCCTGTGCATAGGCTACCTCACCCAACCAGAACGATGCCAGAGCACTATATTTTGCATTCGAGCCCGCACCCAACGACTCCTGGAATGAAGCCTCGGCAAGGTCGAGATTACCCTCTGCGTATGACTCCAGACCGTTGAAGTAAGCCACCTTCTGCAATGCGTAGAGTGTCTCGTTGTCGGGGTTAGCCAACTTTTTGATTGCCTCATACGCCTGTGCATAGTTCTTCGAGTTGTAGTATGCCGCCACGAGCATCGTATGGGCATCCGCCGTACGCTCCGAGCGAGGATACAACTCCACATATCGTCCCAACACATTGATAGCCTCATTGAAACGACCGCCACCCAACTCAAACTGCAACTTACCATAGTTGAACAACGCATCCTCGGCAATCGAAGGGTCAAACTGCGCGCTCGACGCCATCGCAAACGAGTGCATCGCATTGGTCTTGTTGCCCTCACGCAAGTAGCAATCCGCCAGGTGATAAGATGCGTTCTGCGTCAGCATATCATCCGCACCGCACGCCTCACGCAGGTAAGGTGTCGCCTCGCCATAACGCGCCTGACGGTGGAGCGAGTAACCCAGGATGTAGTTCTCCACGCGACCCATCTCGCCGCCTGCCGCCTTATACTTGTTCATATATACCTCCGCCTTGCGGTAGTCATCCAACTGGAACCACGACTCCGACATAATGCGCTGAATCTGCATCGCCTGCTCGGGTGTTGTTGTCTGAATCAACTCATCACCTCGCTGCACCACCTCACGATACTTGCCCTCCTTGAAATCAATCTGCAAGATGTAGAAAGGCATCAGGTCTCGATACTGTTGGCTCTTTGTGAGCGAGTTGAAACCTTCACGCGCCACCTCATACTCGCCGCGTGTGTAGGCGATGTAAGACTTATAATATGTCGCGTGCTCGGCATACTCGCCTTTAGACTCTATGCGATTAAAATACTTCTCCGCCTCGGCATAGTCGCCCTTCATAAATGTCAGGTAACCCATACGCAGGTCATATCGCTCGCGCTGCTGTGGCGAGAGTGCCTTGTAATTCACCTTCAGCAACTCCTCCTCGGCAAGCGCCGCGTCGGCAGTCACCGACGGACTTGTGGCGTAGGTAAACTGCACCTCATTCTGATAAATAGAACCTCTGTACTCCGAGATAAAACGCTTCAGGCGACCCTCGGCATCCTTCATCTTGAGTTCGTTATCGCACAACGAGAGATAGTAATCGACCTTCTCGCGCACCAGACGGTCAGTCATCGGCGAGAGTTTCTCCTTCACAGCCAGCAACTCGGTACGCGCCTCGATGCAGTGACCGAAGTTATAGAGCGATATTGCTCGGTCGATGCTCTGCTGCACGACGGGTGTCTGCGCCTGCGCCACGCAAGCAAATGCCACCACCAGCAGAGGTATGATTATTGATATTTTTCTACACATATCAGCAATTGATTTATTTAACTGACAAAATTAACAAATTTACTGTAAATTACACAATAAAGGAACGATTATTGTCGGTGGAAAATTGTGATAAGCGTGCAATAATTTGAGTATGCACGATTTTTCTAACTAAAATATATTCAACGCAATGAACAACAATCTGCAAAAAGTCACAGTAGAGTTACAAAATGGCAAATTCTGCCTCGCGGGCAACCGCTCTGCCGACGACCTCAATCCCAAGGCGCTGATGCTCTGCGCAACGGCAAAATGCGCGGGTCTGACGATTATGGCGCTGCTCGAAAAACACAACATCACACCCAAGAGTATGGAGATTACCGTCGAGGGTACGCTCAACACCCAGACCCTGCGCGGCGACTCCGTATTCGAGAGTTTCGAGGTGATTTACAATGTCGAGTGCCGCCGCCTGGAGGAGCAGTCGGCAGTCTCGGCGGCCGTAGAACGCGCCCAGGAGCGCTCGTGCGGCATGGTTACAATGCTCCGCAAGATTGCCCCAGTGTCGCATGTCATCGAGGTGGTCAGCACCGAGAGCATCGAGTCTTAATCTGCCCCACAATTCGAATTGTCCAAATATAAAGAAGGGCTGGAGACCTACGCGGTTTCCAACCCTTTCATTTTACTTCTCTGCCACCTTCGGCACGATAATCTTGTGCGACACGCCCAGGATGTAATCCTCGGCAAAACGACCATTTGTCTTGTCGCGCTTTATGGTGAGCGGCGCAATCAGTGTCTGTCGCGTCTGCACCTTCTTTGCGCTGTTGTGGGCGTGATAGACCATATAATATCCTTTACCCTTCTTGAAGAGTGC
>JAFZFR010000029.1 GCA_017555805.1 Alistipes sp.
ACGGGCATTCACATTGTAAGAGGTCTCGCCCTTGAAGAAAGGCTTATTCTCACCCTCCTGCGATGCATCGCCGAAAGTCGCTACTGCGTCATACATACCCGCCTTGAAATAGGTCTTCTTGTAATTCTCGTTGAACGCATCAACCGAAGCCCAACTATCGCCAGAGTAACCTGTCGAGGCATCTGTGCTGCTGATAGCCAGTGCAAAATCACCACCTGCAGGGATGGTTGTACCCTCTGGCAGGTTCACCTGCGCACGAGTACCCTCAACCACAAGGGCTGGCGTAACACCGAAACTCACGATGCCAGTACCCTCGGGGGTATTGACCTTCGCAGCCTCATCGCCAGACTTTGAGCAAGCAACCGCAGCCGCCGCCAAAGCAATCAATAACAATTTTTTCATCTCTAAAATTAGTTTGTTGTTTCTATTATTCTCTATTTCACGATGGTAACACGAATGTTATCCATATATATTCTCCACGATTTACTCTCCCAACCGTTACTCACAAAGTCGTAATCGCGACTCACTCGCCACGAGAGGCGGTTGGCGTTGTTCACGCCCTCAAAGGTCTGCGTAATATCAGTTTGGCTGATGGAGGTGTATGAAGCGCTTGAGTTTGTCTCGGGGTCGATTCTCGATGATGCGCCAGAGATGTCATCACCGCCACCCAGAGCACCCTCCGATGCCAACGCCACACCAAAGTCCACATAGGCGTAACTATTCGTACGGGTTGCGTTGAACTTTACTTGAATGTTCACGCTCTTGCCGTCCTTAAGTGCCGTAAAGCCAGATGTATCCAATCGACCACGATACTGCGCTACGGTCTCGTGACGCACGCCGACTGCTACTGCACCGCTATTCACACCCACACGCGCACCATACCAACCCGCCAAGCCATACTCATCCAGCGCCTTGGCAGTCACTGCACCCGTGTTCTTGCTCAACTCATACTCGAAAGCCGACACACGCGAGAAATTCTCCTCAAACAGATATGGGGCTGAAAGGTCGTATGTATTCAACTTGCCAGCATTAATCGACTCACCAAAGATGATTGGGTCGGGGTTAGCCACGATGGCGCTCTCCGACTCAAAGGTGAGCGCATGCTCTGCCGAGCGGAAGCCGCTATCAATCAGGTCGCTGAAGATTTTGAATGTTGTAGCCGTCGCATAGCCCTCGTCGGCATCCACCGCCGTACTGCAAGAGGTGGTATAATCGGCAAAATAGTAACCCTGCGCCAATGCAAAGTGAAGGTCTGTAACGGGCTCGCCCAGGCGTGAGTGGTCAGCCACATTGCAGGCGATTTCGGTGATTGTGGTAGCCACTGGGACCGAGAGTTTTACCTTTGAGATTGCGCCAGCCGTCCAGTTCTTCTGCGTGAATGCAGCCACGCGGCGCTCGGTGTATGTGCCGTCGGCAGTCTGGAAGCGGATATCAACGCCGCCCTTGTTCTCCACGCCGTTGATAAATACCCAGAACTCGTCGCCCGACGACTTTGGCTCTGCAAACTCCACCACGATAAGGTCGGATGTGTTGTTCACCGACACAACCTCGCCCGTAGTGTAGTCCACCGACACCTCACCCACCACTGCAAATGGGAACTTCACATAGGCTCTTACAACCTCTGTGCCGAGATTATTGTGGGGGATTGTCACGCGGAAGGCGTGTGTGTGGTGCTTGAATACAAGGTCTATATCGTTGATATACTTGCTGTCGTTGGGGTCATACTCCGCGCCCGTTGTACCGCCCACGCAGAGTTTCAGACCAGAGATTGAGCTGCTGCGCGCAGTCATAAAGTCGGGAGCGCCACCATACTCGCCACTCTGCACCGAGGGGATGGTCATCTTGGCGGTTGTGCCCTCGATAGTCACGCCACGCGCTGGACTCACGGCATAGCACTTGCCATCCACCATCTGCTCGATAGCGGTCAGGGCGTCAGCCTCCTTTGTTGTATCAAACTTCGCCTTGAAATATCCCTGCGAGCCGACAGATGTCTTATCTGTAAGATTTGCCCAGAAACTCGCCTCCTTTGAGAATATCTGCTCCGCGCCATCCCACGCTATAAGCGTGATGCGGTCGCCTCGCTGCCAGCGCAAGTCGAGGTTCTCGTCAAGCGTGGCACGAGTGGATGAGACACCAAAACGCAACTCTGTCGTCCCCTCCTCTACGGGGTCAATGACAGATTGCCCATTATCCCAACCATCGTATATATCATCAGTGGAACACGCGCACCCCATCACTATGGCGAGCGCCACGACCACATATCTATAAATCAAATTCATCTGAAAATTCAATTTTCTCCCATCGTAAGTCGCAAAAATAGAACTTTCCAACTGCATTCAAAAACTTTTTCAACGAATAGTTCAATTTTTACCACGAATAGCACTATAAAAGTCCCACTTTTGCCAAAATACCGAAGAAAACCGCACCCCTTACGAAGTAAGAGGTTGCCAAACCCGCAAGTTCGGCAACCTCTTTTCCTAAAATTATATTTCTCACGCACGAGCGTCTTTCACGCCCCGCGCCCACAGAATGGACTACTTATCCTGATAGAGATAACGCTTGATAGAGCGCTTTGGAGTCTTCTCAAACTCGCTATCCATCAACTCGTGGCGACCCACGCGCTCGTACGATGCAACCATCTTGTTCAGGGTGACGATATTCTCCTCCATCATCTGCTTAAGTTGCTCGGCACCGATGTTCTCCTGCTTCGCCTGGTCGTAGTCAGGGAAGATAAGCGCAGTCAAAACACCCTTGCGCTCAACCACCAACGACTCCATAACCAAAGGCAAGTTGTTGAGTTTGTCCTCAATCTCTTCTGGGTAGATGTTCTGACCCGAACCAGTCAAAATCATAGTCTTGCAACGACCCTTGATGTAGATTGTGCCGTCGGGATCCATAACACCCATATCGCCAGTGTGTAACCAGCCGTCAGCCTCAAGAACTGCATTTGTAGCCTCCTCGTTCTTGTAGTAACCCATCATCACATTCTCGCCGTGAACGACAATCTCACCAGGGATGTTCTGTGGGTCCTTCGACAAAATCTTCGCCTCCATAAGACCTGGCAGGTATCGACCGCAAGAACCACTCTTGAAGTAGTCTGGATGCTCGTAGCTAATCAGCGGACCGCACTCGGTCATACCATAACCGATAGTGAGCGGGAAGTTAATCTTGCGAAGGAACGCCTCTGTCTCCTGATTCATTGGTGCGCCACCAACGATAAAAATCTGTGTCTCACCACCAAACGAAGCCATCAACTTCGAGCGGATGATTGAGTAGAGACCCGTATTTACGAAAGGAATCTTCATCGCAATGCTCATAGGGCCCTGCTCCAACATAGGCATAATCATCTTGCGATAAACCTTCTCCAAAATCAATGGTACAGAGCAGATTACCGTAGGCTTTACATTCTGCATTGCATCCACCAAAATCTTTGGTGATGGCATTCTGCCGAGCAATGTGATGTGACCACCGCACACCAACTGCGCCAGGAAGTCAAACGCGCAACCATAGGCGTGAGCCAACGGCAGGAACGACAACGAGCGACCACCCGCATAGAAGTACTTTTTGCCTGTGCTAGGGTTAATCATATCGCGGGCAAAGACCATATTACCAGTGAGGTTGTTCACCGACAACATTACGCCCTTCGACGAACCGGTTGTGCCCGAAGTATAGTTCAGCAGAATCATCTGCTCGTTTGGCACATCCTTATACTTGATATCCTCCACAGAGAAGCCTGCTGGATACTTTGCCTTGAAATCCTCGTCCCAACTCTTGAGCAGAGTAGCAAGCGTGTCGCCCTCCTTCTCATAGACCAACTCAAAGTTGTTCACAAGCACCGCTGCCTCCAACTCTGGCATACGGTCGCTATCGAGAGTCTGCCAGTAGATGTCACCCACGAAGAGCAGACGGCTCTCCGAGTGAGTGATGATATTCTCAACATCGGCAGGGTTGAAATCCTGAAGGATTGGCACGATTACTGCACCATAGGTCACTGTTGCGATGTAGGTAACACACCAGTTCACATTGTTGCGACCGATAAGAGCAATCTTGTCACCCTGCTGCACACCATACTTCTCGAACAAAAGGTGCAGACGGGCAATCTTCTCCGACATCTCGAAATAGGAGAGCGAATCCTTTCCGAAATAGTCAGACAACGCAGGTAAGTTGTGATTCTCACGGAAACTTACCTCGAACATTTTGATTAAATTATCCTGTAACATATTATTTTTAGTTATTCTTTTTTCTCTTTATTATCGTCGGATCGTTTCCAGATGTATATCTTCGACTCCGTACCATTTTTCAGGCGTTCGATATTCTTGCGGTGTGACCAGAGCAACAGCACGGCAACCGCAAACGAGAAGACGATGAAAGTCACCGAGATATCGTTGTAGCGCGACCACTCTGTTGTGGAGTGGAACAACACCAGAATTGGGAAACTGCAGCCTGCCGTCATTGATGCGAGCGACACATAATTCGTGAACAGGAAGACCAGCAACCAAACGCCGAAACATATAAATATAATAGATGGATAGATACCTGTCACGGCACCCACAAGAGTTGCTACACCCTTGCCACCTCTAAAGTTCGCAAAAATTGGGAAGATGTGACCCAGCACTGCCGCGAACACACCCAAAATCTTGAGGTTGATGAGCCACGCCGAACTGATATCAGCATCGTAGCGCAACATACCCACCAGCGTCACCGCCAAGAAACCCTTGAAGAAATCGAGTACAAAAACAGGGATTGCGGCCCTGCGGCCAAGCACTCGCAACATATTGGTTGTACCCGCATTCTTGCTGCCGTGCTCGCGAATATCTACACCATAATAACGCTTGCCAATCCACACCGCGCTCGGTATCGAGCCCAGCAAATAAGCGAAAATAAGCATTGATAAAACGCAATAGTATGTTATAAATCCCCAACCTGCCATAAGTTTAAGTTTTACTGCGAATATTGGCTATTCGCGTGTTAATAAAAATGTATAATCCATACAAAGATATACTTTTTTCCTTAAACTTACCAATTTCTCGCTAAAAAAACGCACCTAACAAATGCGTTATGTTCAAATTTCCGCTACAAAAATCACTTAAATTCGTCAATATTCAAAATATATGTGGTAAAGGGGCACTCCCTGCCGTAAGGGGCGAAAATCATTGACCAAATAGACTATTCTGTGGCGAAATTACCTTTTCTAAAGCGAAATTCAGTGCCACAAAAGGGCGAAAATCACCTTGCACAACATTCATCCAGCCATCTGCGTTACATTGAAAAATAACTGCAAATAAACGATGGTAATTTTGTAAAAAAATCGTATCTTTACGGCAAAATAAAAGAAAAACAGCTATGGATATCAAAAAAACTGCTAAAGAGACTCTCGCCAATTTTGCCTGGTGGCGTGATATGATTACCATCATCTTCGGTTGTACTATGGTGGCTGTGGGCTTTGTATTCTTCATCAACCCCTACAACATCGTGCCTGGTGGCGTCTATGGTGCAGGTATCGTCTTGCACAACATCTTCCCCAAGGTGCAGGTGGGTACATTCGGCTACATGTTCGACATCCCGCTGCTTATCACCGCCATTATTATCTTCGGTAAGCAGTTCGGTGGCAGAACACTCTTTGCGGCGTGTATCACCCCTGGTTTGATGAATATCATCTCGGCGCTCGCCTACCCTTCGGAGGAGGCTCTGCACGCGCTCGACCCAGCGCAGTTGATGGGTGGAGCGATTAACCTCTCCGACCACCTGATGCTCAGTTGCATCCTCGGCGGTACAATCCTCGGCGCAGGTCTTGGCTTGGTGGTGCGCAGCAATGCCACTACGGGCGGTACTGATATCGTGGCGATGATACTCAACAAATATTTCCACCTCCCATTCTCGCGTGGCGTGTTGCTCGCCGATGCGGGCGTTGTACTGGCGGGTCTGCTGGTCATCGGTTTCGGTATCGGTCTGGAGGATGGTGAGACTGGCGGCTGGTTGCTCTCGCTCTACTCGCTCATCTGTATCTTCGTATCTTCACGCGTGATTGACTATGTCATCGACGGTGCGTCGTACGATAAGTTGCTCTTCATCATCACAAAGGAGAACGACAAGATGCGCGACTTCATCATCAACGATCTGGAGCGTGGCGCTACATTCCTCAAGGCGGCTGGTATGTACACCCAAGAGGAGAAAGAGATGATTTTCCTCGTTGTAAGCCGTCGCGAGGTTGCTTTGGTACAGCGCAAGTTAAAGTCTATCGACCCACGAGCATTCTTCGTCGTAACAGACGCCTACGACACCTACGGCGAGGGTTTCAAAGCATTCCCCGAGGGCGATAGCGTGCTGAATGAATAATATTGACTTATATATGATAAATGTAAACACACTGCGCCCGCTCAAGGGCGAGGGCAGACGCCTCTTCGTCGAGACCTACGGTTGCCAGATGAATGTCGGCGACACCGAGATTGTAGTATCCATCATGCAGAAGGAGGGCTACATCTACACCGACGACATCAACGAGGCGGATGTCATACTGATTAACACCTGCTCAATCCGCGACAATGCCGAGCAGCGCATCTGGGGACGCCTCACAGAGATGCGTCGCCTGCGAAAGAAGAAGCCTTCGTTGCTTGTCGGCATCATCGGCTGTATGGCGGAGCGACTGAAGGAGCAACTCACTGTGGGTGAACTCGCCGTTGATATCGTGGCGGGTCCCGACACATACCGCGACCTTCCAAACCTCGTTCGCGAGGCGGAGAGCGGAGGCAAGGGCGTCAATACCATCCTCTCGCAGGAGGAGACCTACGCCGAGATTGCCCCTGTGCGTCTTGACAAGAACGGCGTGAGCGCCTACATCGCCATTATGCGTGGCTGCAACAACTTCTGCTCTTACTGCGTTGTGCCCTACACACGCGGTCGCGAGCGTAGCCGCGAGGCATCGACCATCATCGCCGAGGCTCGCTCTCTGTTTGAGAACGGCTACCGCGAGGTTACGCTGCTGGGTCAGAATGTGAACTCCTACCGCACAGGCGATGTCAATTTCCCCGCCCTGCTGAAGGCCGTAGCCGAGGTTTCGCCTCTGCTGCGTGTGCGCTTCGCCACATCGCACCCAAAGGATATGAGCAATGAGTTGCTGGAGGTTATGGCTTCGATGCCAAACATCTGCCGCGCCATCCACCTGCCAGCACAGTCGGGCTCAACCGTAATGCTGGAGCGTATGAACAGAAAATATACCCGCGAGTGGTATCTCGACCGCGTGGCTGCCATCCGTCGCTATATGCCCGACTGCGCCATCACCACCGACCTTATCGCCGGCTTTACGGGCGAGACCGAGGAGGACCACAAGCAGACCCTCTCTCTTATGGAGGAGGTTGGCTATGAGTTCGCATTTATGTTCAAATACTCGGAGCGTCCTGGCACCTTCGCTCAGCGCAACCTGGGCGATGACATCCCCGAGGATGTTAAGACCGCCCGCCTGACGGAGATTATCAACCTCCAGAACCGACTTTCGGAGGAGAGCAACAAGCGCGACATCGGCAAGGAGTTTGAGGTGTTGGTTGAGGGACGCTCGAAGCGCAGCGAGGAGCAACTCTTCGGCCGCACATCGCAGAACAAGGTTGTGGTGTTTGACCGCGGCGACCACCAGATTGGCGACTATGTTCGTTGCCGCATCACTGGCTGCTCGTCAGCAACCCTCTTTGGTGAGGAGATAAAGTAAAAATTAATCAAGGCGGGCTCTATGCACCGCCTTTTTACTCTAAATAAAGATGAAAACAGCGATTACCGACAGAATAAAATACATTGGCGTGGATGACACCGACCTCGACCTCTTCGAGAGCCAGTACATCATCCCCAACGGCATTTCCTACAACTCATACCTTATTGAAGATGAGAAGATTGCCATCATCGACACCGTAGATAGCCGCAAGAGCGACGAGTGGCTGCCGATGGTTGAGTCAGCGCTCAACGGCAGAACGCCCGACTATATTGTGGTGCAGCATATGGAGCCCGACCACGCGGGTAGCATCTCACACCTTGCCGAGCGTTACCCCTCGATGCAGATTGTGGCATCCGCTCGCGCCATCCAGATGTTGCCGCAGTTCTTCCACGCGGCTGACTTTTCAGCACGCACCATTGCCGTAAAGGAGGGCGACACCCTCTCGCTCGGCGCACACACCTTGCAGTTCTTTATGGCGCCTATGGTGCACTGGCCCGAGGTGATGGTGACTTATGAGCAGAGCGAAAAGATACTCTTCTCGGCTGACGGCTTTGGCAAGTTCGGCGCGTTGAGCCACGATGAGGAGTGGGCTTGCGAGGCACGCCGTTACTACTTCAACATCTGCGGTAAGTATGGCGCACAGGTACAGGCGCTGCTTAAGAAGGCTGCGACGCTCGACATCGCGCAGATTTGTCCTCTGCACGGACCAGTGTTGAGCGAAAATCTCGGTTATTATATCGGTCTTTACGACACCTGGAGCAGTTACCGACCCGAGACGGAGGGCGTGTTTATTGCCTACGCATCCATCCACGGCGGCACAGCGCAGGTGGCGCACACATTTGCCGATATGCTCCGCTCGAAGGGTGTGAAGGTGAGCATCGCCGACTTGAGCCGTGACGATATGGCGGAGGCTGTGGAGGATGCTTTCAAGTATGACCGTCTGGTGGTTGCCGCGGCATCGTACGATGGCGATGTATTCCCAGTGATGCACGACTTCCTGCACCACCTGAAGATTAAGAGTTACCAGAAGCGCAAGGTGGGTATCATCGAGAATGGCTCGTGGGCTCCCAGCGCGGGTCGCGTGATGCGCGCGATGCTGGAGCAGATGAAGGAGGTTGAAATCGTTGAGCCTATGGTTACTATCCGCTCGCGTATGAACCCCAGCGACCTCCCCGCATTGGAGGCTTTAGCAGAGGCGATGAAATAGCACATCTTCCCCTAAAAAATAAATAGGTTGTCACTAGTGACAACCTATTTATTTTTTAAGTTTATCTCTTTGATTACTTCTTGTAGCCTTTATAGATAAGGAACGCCAGCCCCGCAACCACAAGCGCGATAATCACCATACCAATCTCGTGGCTGTACTCATTAACTGTCGCCATCAACATCTCCTCTGGCACGACAGACTCAAGATAGTAACCAATAGCGGCAAGTATCGCATTCCAGACACCAGCACCCAATGCCGTATAGAGTACAAACTTCGCAAGATTCATCTTTGCCAAACCCGCAGGGATAGATATCAACTGACGCACAACGGTCACCAAGCGACCAATAAGCGTAGCAGCAACACCATACTTTAAGAAGAATGCCTCGGCAGTCTCCACCTTCTGCTGGTCTATAAGACACATATGACCTATGCGGCTGTTGGCAAATTTATATACGATAGGCTTACCCAACCACAATGCAAGAAAGTAGTTTATGAGCGCACCAAACACTGCTCCGAGGGTTGAGAAGGCAATCACCAACCACACATTCAGCTCTCCCGTTGCTGCCGCCTTATAGGCTGCTGGTGGCACTACAACCTCCGAGGGGAAGGGAATAAACGAACTCTCGATAGTCATCAACAAAGTGATTGTCCAATAGTTAAGATTATCAAGACACCACTGAATAAAACCTACTGACTCCATATTATTATGCTCTGTTTTCTTGTTTTACGGCGACAAAGGTACAAATAAATGCACGATTGGCAAGTCGCGGGCGAATAATTAACACTATTATAACATTAACGCGCACAATTAATCACACTTCACCAGCCGCAAACCCATCACGCCCCACCCCACAAAAAAAACAGGCCACCCCGTGGGGCAGCCTGCAAAATATGGTCTAAAGAGTTCCTTACTCAAGAACCTTAACCTTGATGTTACGGAACCAAACATCATCTCCGTGATCCTGGAAACCGATGTAACCCTCGTGGTTCTCGCCACCGCAGTTGTTCAACAGAGCAAATGCATCTGGCCACTTCTCCTCCGAGAACTTTGACTTCTGCAACATCTCTGTCCACTGTGGAGTCCACAAGTGATACTCTACAACAGGAACATCGTTCTGATAGTGAACAACAGTACCCTTGTAGCAAAGAATCTTAACCTTGTTCCACTCGCCAGCAGGCTTTGAGTTCTGTGGCTTCGCTGGAATCATATCATACAAAGAAGATGACTGACGGTTGCCGTCAACGCCCAACTTTGCATCTGGGTGATTCTCGTTATCCAACACCTGGCACTCAGGAGCCGAGATGTAGATAGGACCTGCAGTCTCCTGCGCCAAGTAGAAAATACCAGAGTTACCACCCTTTGAAATCTTCCACTCGAGCTCCAACTCGAAGTTCTTGAACTTCTGTGCAGCGTAGATGATATCGCCGCCCTCGCCAGTCTGTGCCTCGCCGCCGCCTGAACCAGAGAACTTCAAGCAACCGTCCTCGATAGTCCAACGAGAAGGAACATGATCTTTGTTATAACCTCTCCAGCCCTCCAAAGAAGTACCGTCGAACAATACGATAGTGTTAGGATCCTCCTCCTTTGTGCCGCAGCTTGCAAGCATAGTGACCATTGCAGCCATCATTAAAAACTTTTTCATTTTCTAATTACTTAAATTTGTGTTAGTTACCAAATTATTTAGGCATATTTGGGAGTGCCCAACCTGCACGGTAGTTGTGCTTGATCATCTCGTCAGCAAACTCCAATGCGCTGATTGGCTCTGTGTATGTCTTGTTGAATGTTGGGTGACCATCGTTCACTGAGAAGCCGTCCTCGATCATGATGCGGAGCTTCTCATCTGGAGAGATGTTAGTGAACTTCATGTTCTCGCCGTCCCACTTCAAGACCTTGTTCAAAGCCTGCAAACGAACTGCCAATACACCCATTACAACCATCTCGTTGAATGGACCTGCCTCTGAGAAGTCAGAGTTTGTGAGTGTACGGTTCTCCTTTGACTCCTTACAAGCGCGTACCCAATCCATCTCGTGAGAGAGCTCGACATGGCGAGCGCGTGATGGAGTCTCTGGAACGCGACCTGACAACAAGTAAGGATCCTTACCGTAGCAACCGCAAATCAAGACATCCTTTGTACCGTAGAAGATAGCACCACCACCGCTGTTGTTGAGGTTCTTGCCTGGCTCCAAGCCCTCTGGACGAGGAGGAGTCAAACCACCATCATACCAAGTAACGGTTACCTCTGGCATCTTCGCCTTGTGCAACTTCTTACGAGCTGGGAACTTGTACTTAACCATCTGTGCCTGTGGAGCGCAGTCAGTCAAGAGAGCTGTAGATGAACCCTGAACCTCTGTTGGATAGCCCAAGTTGAGAGCCTTGAATACAGGGTGCAAGATGTGGCAAGCCATATCACCCAACGCACCTGTACCGAAGTCCCACCAACCACGCCAGTTCCAAGGCTGGTAAATCTTATTGTAAGGACGATACTTTGCAGGACCGAGGAACAAATCCCAGTTCAATGTATCAGGAATTGGATCTACCTCCTTTGGTACCATCAAGCCCTGTGGCCAGATAGGACGATCGGTGAAAGCATCTACATGAGTAACCTCACCAATCTCGCCATTCCAAATCCAGTTACAAACCTTCTCGACACCCTCGCCAGATGAACCCTGGTTACCCATAGATGTAGCAACCTGATTCTTTGCTGCGAGCTTTGTCAAAAGGCGTGACTCATAAACAGAGTGAGTCAAAGGCTTCTGGCAATAAACATGCTTGCCGAGCTCCATAGCGTGAGCTGATACCAATGCGTGAGTGTGGTCAGGAGTTGCACAGATCACAGCGTCGATCTCGTTTGCAGCCTTGTCATACATCTCGCGCCAGTCCCAGAAACGCTTTGCCTTTGGGAATGCGTTAAATACATTCTTTGCGTAGTGCCAATCGGTATCACACAAAGCAACAATGTTCTCCGTACCCTTTACAGCGCTGATGTTAGCGTTACCCATACCGCCAATACCAACAGCCGCAATATTCAACTTATCAGACGGAGCCTTGTGTCCGAATGCTGCTCCCATTACATTACCGGGAACAACTGTCATCGCTGCCAAACCTGCACCAGAGGTCTTCAAAAAGTCAGCTCTTGAGATTTTCTTTGACATTGTTGTAAATTTTAAGGTTAATAAATTTGTTTGTTATTTGTTTTTGAGCATTTTACTCGTTAGGTTGTTACAATCTTACACTTGCAAGCGACATCACATTCTGGATGCTGCGCTCCACGCAGTTCATCGGTGGAAGCGTAAAGTTACGCACCTCTATTATAATGTCGTTCACGCCGCACTGCGATGCGTACTTAATCACCGCATCGAAATCTATCTCCCCACTCTCACACACCGTGCTGCGATCGTGCAGGTGCAACGATGAGATACGATGTTTATACTGCTTCAGCAGTGAGTAGATATCCACATCCGCCAGCTTTGCCTCGAAGGTGTCAATCTGAAACTTCACCTCCTCCGCCACAGCGTTTGCGGCTATTAAATCAAGGAACGATGCGCCATCCGCAGGCTTTAACTCCGCCGCTGCGGGATGATAGCAGAACTCCAAACCTCGCTCCGCCGCCATTGCGCTTACGCGAGAGAAATATTCGGCATAGGTCTGCGCCATCTCGGCGGTCTGCTCGGCCGGGAATGCTGGCACCTTTACCATCACCACTCGCTTGCAGCCAAGCTGCTTCGCCACATCCAACGCCGCCGACCACCACTTCTGCTCGGCAGGATAACTCTTTGGAGCATCACTCTGCTCTGCTTGTTCTGCCGCCTCCGCAACGCCTTCAGCCATCGATGCACCTTCAGCACCCTGAACTACACCCTCTGCCGCCTGAACTGCACCCTCTACCTCTTGACTTGCGCCCTCAGCGCCCTCTGGCACGGCCTCCTCCTTATATTCGCGATTAAGGTGTACCGCTACGACCTTCAGCCCCGCCTTTCGCACCATATCGCGAAATGCGCCTACCTTCTGGTCGTGGATGGTGTCGCCGTAATAGGCACCCACCTCTAACGAGGTGTAACCCATCTGTGCAAGTTCCGACAAGGTGTTCGTCGGGTCCTCATACATCTTTGCTTCGAGCGAGGGCAGGTGCAGACACATCTCTGTCTGGATGTTGCTCAACGCCTCATCTACAGCCTCGGTCATCTGCTCCACCGCCTGCTTCATACCGACGACGGTCGTTGCCGCGTCCATCAAACCCGACAATGCGTGCTTAAAAAAACCGAGACGATCCATACTTTTATTCTTTTATAAAGAACTCTTACTCGTTGTCAGAGCCTGCAGCCTTTGCCGCTGCATCCTTCGCTGCCTCCTCGGCCTCCTCCTTTGCACGACGCTCCTCGATGCGCTGTGTGATGCCTATACCATATTCATATAGAGCATAGCAAGGAATAAAAATCAGCACCTGACTCACCACATCTGGTGGAGTGATGATAGCAGCAAAAACAAGCAACGCAACTACTGCAATTTTACGATACTGGCGCATGCCATCAGCAGTCACAATACCCAAATTTGCCAGCAGGCGAATCAGCAACGGAAGTTGGAAAGCAATTGCTCCAGCGAATGAAACGCTTATCACGGTGCTCATAAATGAGCTCACATCGATAATGTTGCTGATCTGATCACTCACCTGGTAATTACCCAAGAAGTTAATTGCCAAAGGCGAGATGATGTAGTATCCAAACAACAAACCGAGCACAAACCAAATAGGAGTCTCAATCACATAGCGAATACTATTCTTTCGCTGACGAGGTGAGATAGCAGGCTTGACGAACAACCACAACTCCCAAATCAGGTAAGGGAATGCAACGATGAATGCACCGATGACCGAACTCTTGATGTGCAACATAAACTGTCCCGCCATCTTGTTGTTGAAGAGTTCTACATTGTCAGGGTGGATACGCAACGCCTCAGACCCCATCACCGTAGCCATCCAATTGAAGAAACGGTTGGTAGGGAATGTTTCGCGGATAGGTGCGAAGACCACATCAAGCACAATACCCTTGAATATGAACAACACGCAACAAAGAACGACGAATACTAATGCTACACGGATCAGAATCTTGCGAACCTCATCGAGATGCTCGCCGAAGGTCATCTCCGCCTCATCGTGGGCAACCTGATTACTCATTCTTAATACAATAAAAAGAACTTAAAATTACTCTGCCTTCTCCTCTTTCTTCTCGGCAGGCTTCTTATCATCCTCTGGAGCGGTAGCGGTATTCACAGCATCCTTGAACTCACGGATACCACGACCTGCGCCACGCATCAACTCTGGCAACTTCTTGCCACCAAACAAAATCAAGAGAACAAGTACGATAAGAATAAGCTCTGGGGCACCAATACCACCAATCAACAAAAATTCCATAATTAATTCTATTTTAGGTTATTTACTATAAAATCACAATTTCATTTCGAAAGATACGAAAAAAAAACGTAACCACCAAGAATTTTATTACTTTTCAATACATAAATATGCGATGACGACATATTCAACAAAAAAAAGCGCACGATAGTCTCGTGCGCCTTATTCTCCGGAATGATTACACTCTACTTCAAATAATCCTCGAAATATTTAGAAATCTTGTTGTAAAGGTGTACCGCATCCTTACCCATCACATTGTGCTCGTGGCAAGGGTATGGATAGTAATCCACAGTGTAGATGTTGTTCTTCACACACTCACGCACGAAACTCAACGAGTGCTCCCACACTACCACTGGGTCGATAGCACCCTGGCAGATGAGCAACTGACCCTTCAAGTCCTTCGCCTTGCTGATAAGGCTTGTCTTTGCGAAGCCCTCAGGGTTGTTGTGAACATTGTCCATATAGCGCTCGCCATACATCACCTCATACCACTTCCAGTCAATCACAGGACCACCCGCAACTGCCACCTTGAAGATATCTGGATAGTTAGTAATCAAGGAGATAGTCATAAAGCCACCATAACTCCAGCCGTGTACGCCGATGCGCTCCTTATCAACCCAATCGTGCGACATCAACCACTTCATGCCCTCCATCTGGTCGGCCATCTCCGCCTGACCACACTGGCGGTGGATAGCCTTCTCGAACTCTGCGCCACGGTTTGCAGTACCGCGGTTATCCATCACAAAGACCACATATCCGCGCTGCGCCATATACATCTCCCAGCGACGCAACGAAGCGAGGTAGTTGTTCTTAACCATCTGCGAGTGAGGGCCACCATAAACATACATAATTACTGGATATTTCTTCGATGGGTCGAAGTCCAGCGGCTTCATCAGGCGGTAGTAGTTGTCAAACTTACCATCAGCGCTCTTGATTGTACCCAACTCGATTGGTACAAAGTTGTAACCCACAGTTGGGTCCTCGGCGCGGAACAACTCCTTGGCAGGCTTGCCATCGGTGCGACCCAACTCCACCACGCGTGGTACATTGAGCGAAGAGTAGGTATCAATGAAGTACTTTCCGCTCTTGCTCACAGCCACATCGTGCCAGCCCTCGGCTGGTGTGAGGCGAGTCTGCTTGCGGGTCTTCAAATCGACCTTAAAGAGGTGATTATCAACTGGCGACACCTCTGCCGAAGTGTAATATACAGCCTTTGCATCCTGCGCTACATACTGCACGCTCGCATCGGTCTTTGTGAGGCGCTCGATGTTACCCTCATCGTCGCAGAGGTAGAGGTTCCAATAGCCGTCGCGGTTGTCAGTCGAGTAGATAAACTTCGTTGGGTCACTCTCCAGAAACACCAGCGGATGCTGTGGCTCAACCCAGCGGTCGTTATGCTCCGAGAGGATATTTTTCACGAGTTTACCAGTCACAGCATCATACGCATTCAAATGAATATTCTTCTGCGCGCGATCCAAAACCTGAATATATATGCGCTGTGAGTCTGGCGACCAAGTGATGTTTGTGAGGTAACGCTCCTTATCGAAATCTGTCACCTCAAGGTAAATTGTCGCCTGCTTCTCAATATCATAAACGCCCAGACTAACAACCTCCGAAGGCATACCGTTCATAGGATATTTGATATTCTTGAGCGAGCCTGTGCGAGTTGTGATGTCGAGCAACGGGAAGTCAGTCACCGCCGACTCATCCTTCTTGTAGAAGGCAATCTTCTTGGCATCAGGCGAGATGAAGATACCGCCCGCGATACCGAACTCATTACGGCTAACTGTCTGACCACAAACGATATTCTTGTCTGCATAGTTTGTAATCGCGTGCTCCTTCTCGCCATCCCAGCAGTAGAGGTTATTCTCCTTGGTGTAGGCATATACACCACCCTTGCCGCTCTGGCGTGTGAGGTTATCGCCCACTGGCACCTTGTACTGCGAGAGCACCTTGCGCTCCTTCAAGCCGATGGTGTTACGCATTCCGTGCGCTCCCACTACGAGCGAGTTAGCATCGTCGAAAGCATAACCAGGGAAACCCTTGAAATTAGTAGAAAGCAGGGTGTTAATCTCCTCGAGGGTAATCAGCGTACTACGCTTGCCGTTGCGGGCATCCACAGCAACGAGAGAAGTACCCTCAACCACCGCATAACTATCGCTCTCGCCCACCCACTTAACGGGGTAGCCCTTTGGTGAGAGTTCGCGATTCAACACCACATCCTCAATCGTGAGAAGTTTGCGTGACTCCTGTGCTGAAGCCACCGAGCAAGTCATCAACACCGCCATTACAACAAATAAAATTTTATTTCTCATATTCAGTTCATTTATAGTTCTTTACACATTCTCCACAAGCACCACTTCGCCCGCCTCGAGCGACCTGGGCACATCTATGATGCGTTGGTTGCGACTGCCGCGGAAGTGCAGCGTGAGGTCACGCTCCGCCTCCACATATCGTCCATCGACCACCACATCACACTTTTCGAGCAACGCCCTGCGTGACTCGCTGCGCATCAAATCCTCGAAACGATAGCCCGTATAGCACCAAATCGTCTTGCGTGTGCGCTCCTTAATCATCTGCGCCAGGCGGGTAAACCCTTCGGGGTGGAACATAGGGTCGCCACCCGTAAAGGTGACATTCATATCGGCATCCTCCACCAGGCGAAACAACTCCTCCACCTCGATGGGTTCGCCACCCCGCTCGTCCCACGACTGGGGGTTGTGACACCCCACGCAACGATTCTCACAACCGGCGCAATAGATTGAGGTGCGAAGCCCCACTCCATCGACCGATGTACCATACTTGATGTCAAGTACGCGGATACTATTTGTGGATAACACGGTCATTCAACTCTGCCAGTTTCGCCTTGTTCCAGCGCTCTGTTGTACCCACGAGGTAGCCAGTGATACGCTGCAAGCGGTCAATCTTTGTAGATTTACATCTTGGGCACTCGCTCAACTCCTGCTGTGCATCCTCATAGCCGCAATCCATACAGCGGTTGCGGTTGTGGTTCACCGAGCAGTAGCCGATATTGTACTTGTCGAGCAAATCGACGATGTCCATAATCGCCTGTGGATTGTGGGTTGCGTCGCCGTCAATCTCCACATAGAAGATGTGACCACCACCAGTCAATGCGTGGTATGGCGCCTCAATCTCCGCCTTATGCTTTGGCGAGCAATGGTAATATACTGGGATGTGGTTTGAGTTTGTATAGTAAGCCTTGTCGGTCACACCCTCGATCACACCGAAGTCCTTAACATCGCGGCGTGTGAAACGACCCGAAAGACCCTCGGCTGGAGTAGCCAACACGCTGAAGTTGTGCTGGTAACGCTCCGAGAACTCAACCACGCGGTCGCGCATATAACCGATAATCTTCAAGCCCAATGCCTGCGCCTCCTCGCTCTCGCCGTGGTGCTTGCCGATAAGGGCAATCAGACACTCCGCCAAGCCGATGAAGCCGATACCGAGCGTACCCTGATTGATTACGCGCTCGATAGAGTCCTCTGGCTTGAGTTCCTCGCTGCCGCTCCAGAGCGAAGCCATCAGCAATGGGAACTGCTTTGCAACAGCGGTCTTCTGGTAGTCGAAGCGGTCGCACAACTGCTTTGCTGTAACCTCCAGCAACTCGTCCAACTTGGCAAAGAAGCGGTCGATACGCGCCTGCTTATCCTGAATATCACGACACTCGAGCGCCAGACGCACGATGTTGATTGTCGAGAACGAGAGGTTACCACGCGCGATAGATGTCTTCTCGCCAAAGCGGTTCTCAAACACACGGGTACGGCAACCCATCGTAGCCACCTCATACTTGTAGCGCTTTGGGTCATCTGCACGCCACTTCTCGTGCTGATTGTATGTAGCATCCAGGTTCACGAAGTTAGGGAAGAAACGACGCGCCGCCACCTTGCAAGCGAAGCAGTAGAGGTCGTAGTTAGGGTCCTCTGGCAGGTAACTTACGCCGCGCTTCTTCTTCCAAATCTGGATTGGGAAGATAGCCGTTGAACCGCCACCAACACCCTCGAAGGTTGATTGCAACAACTCGCGGATGATGCAACGACCCTCGGCAGAGGTATCTGTACCATAGTTGATTGACGAGAATACAACCTGATTACCGCCGCGCGAGTGGATGGTGTTCATATTGTGGATAAACGCCTCCATAGACTGGTGTACGCGGTTTACGGTGCGGTTGATAGCGTGCTGCTTGAAGCGCTCGTCGCCCTGCAAGAAATCCAAATCCTTTGCAACATAATCCTCGATTGGAGCATCGTAGAGGTGCTTCAAATCGATGCTTGTCAATTTCTCGATTGTCTTAATCTCCTCAATATAACTTGAGCGCACATAGGGTGCGAGATAGAAATCGAACGCAGGGATAGCCTGACCGCCGTGCATCTCGTTCTGCACGGTCTCCATCGAGATACAAGCCATCACCGCTGCAGTCTCGATACGACGCGCTGGGCGTGACTCGCCGTGACCAGCCACAAAACCGCGCTCAAGGATGCGGTCCAATGGGTGCTGGATGCAGGTGAGCGAGCGTGTTGGGTAGTAATCCTTGTCGTGGATGTGTAGATAGTTGTGACGCACTGCATCCAGAGTATCGTCCGAGAGGAGGTAGTCATCAACGAAAGGCTTTGTGGTCTCCGACGCAAACTTCATCATCATACCCGCTGGGGTATCGGCGTTCATATTTGCGTTCTCACGAGTCACATCGTTTGACTTTGCCGCAACAATCTCAAGCAAAATCTCTGTTGACTTCGCCTTACGCGCAACGCTTCGGCTGTGACGATAGGTCATATAGGCTCTCGCCACCTCCTTACGAGATGACTTCATCAACTCATTTTCGACCATATCCTGGATGTCCTCAACCTCCGCCTGCTCGCTACCACGATACTCAATACGGTCCACAATCTTATTAATCAGGACTTCGTCCTCGCCCTGTGGGGTCGTAAGCATCGCCTTTCGTATGGCGGCTGCAATCTTCTCGCGGTTAAAGCCCACGACACGACCATCTCGTTTTAATACTGTTTGAATCATATATATTGTTTTTTGTTATTTTTCAGTCGGTATTTAGGACACGCCGATTGCACAATCAGCGAAATTGTCTGCAATATTACAAAAAATAAAACCTTCGCGACCAAACCTTTCCTTGAGAGTTATTATCCACTTATCAACAAAACCACCACCTTCGCGTCCACAGCGCACTCTGGAGCGGTTTTCCCTAAAAAATTATTTTTTACCGAATTTTTCGACCCAAAATCGCCCGCCAAACTATTTTTTTGTATATTTGCAGTGCAAAAGGGTCCTTATTGGCCATCGGCCGATTGAGGATAATAGGGAATACGGTGAGAATCCGTGACAATACCTGTTGCTGTGAGTTCCATTCCGCGAGGAATCATTCACTCTGGATGCACTCTTTGCCACTGGCTAAATGCTGGGAAGGCGCACCAGAGGGAACAAGTCAGAAGACCTACCCATTGCATTGAAGGATTTACGACCTGCAGGACTACGGGGCTGAATCAAAACTAATTTTATCCGTATAAATTTAGATTTTGCCCCGAGTGTATAGGGTGCAATTATTGTTGGATATATGCCGTCATTGGATACGCGTATATAATCACTAAAGTAACTACGGCAAGAGATGTTTTGAAAGTCTGTTCTGCAACGCGAAACGAAGAACACTTTTTATTAACTAAAAACATTTATTGCTATGAAAAAGTTCTTTAGAATGTTCGCTGTTGCTTGTTTGACAGTATCGCTCACCGCGTGTGAGTATGACGATTCCGATTTGTGGAACACAGTAAACAACTTGCAGCAGCAGGTAAGTGACAACGCCGCCGACATCGCGGCACTATCCGCCCTGATTGACGCCGTCAATAACGGCAAGACAATCACCAATGTAGAGCCCACCGACGAGGGTTATACCCTCACCTTCAGCGACGGCTCATCAGTTACCCTCCGCCACGGCGAGGATGGCGCAAATGGTGCAAACGGCAAAGACGGCGCTGACGGAAAGGATGGCAAAGATGGTAAGGATGGCAAAGATGGTAAGGATGGCAAAGATGGTAAGGATGGCGACTCGCTCTTTGAGTCAATCGAGGAGACCGACGATGAGGTTATCATCACCCTTACGGATGGTCGCGTGATTACCATCGCCAAGAAGAAGGATTATGAGTTGCGCGTCCTTACATTCGAGGATAAGGACTACCTCGGAGGGGAGGGCAACACCTACTGGAGCGACTTTATCCCGTCGCAGCAGTATGGTAGCGGTCACGGCTCATACTCGTGGTATGACGAGGGCAACACCGAGTTGTTGTTCTACCCTGTGATGGGTATGTTTGGCTACTATGGCGGTCACGCTGGCATCTCAAACTATGTCGGCACAGATTGGGAGAGTGAGGGCAACTATATGTACGACCTTCAGGCCTATAATGTTACGGGCGGTCACAGCGGTTCAAACTTCAACACCCATTTCGGCTATGTCGATAACAGCGACTACGGAATGAACGAGTCGATGCCTTCATTCGAGTTCGACGATGGCGTAGCACGCGTGATTGACCATATGTGGGTGACAAACACCACCTATGTCTATAACCAGTTGCAGGCGGCGGGCTTCGGTTCAACATATGTATTGAGCGATGAATCGACCTTCAAGATTGTGGCATACGGTTTCGCTTCAGTATTTGACGAGGAGCCAACCTCAACAACCGAGTTCTACCTTTTGAGCGAGGGCAAGCAGTTCGTCACCGAGTGGACAAAATGGGACCTCTCTGTGTTGGGCGAGGTTGCAAAGGTTGCCTTCAACCTTGAGGGCTCGGCTGATATGATTGGCGATTATGGTCTTTCAGTACCTGGATATTTTGCTTACGACGATGTTGCCGTAAGATTCAAGATAGAAGATTAATGAATAGGAGATTGATTTTTTTGTATGTGTTAATGGTCGCGATGATGGCTTCGTCCTGCAATGTGGACGAGGTCATCACCGATGACTCTGGCGATGAGACATCTTCGCCCTACCGCCCAAAGAACAAGCAGTCGAAGGCGGAGTGCAACTGCGTATTTGAATATACCCCCGCCCCTGGTCAGTTTATCAACGAGGATAAGTCGGGCTTTAGCGGCGAGTCCACCCCAGCAGCGGCTGCTGCCTACGCCAAGAAGCGCCTCGACGCCGAGAAGTATGTCTCGTTAGGTGGTTTCGGCGGTTATATCGTCGTGGGCTTCGACCATAGCATCGATAACTATGGCGGCTACGATTTTGCTATCAAGGGCAACTCCTTCGACGGTTCATCAGAGCCTGGTGTTGTGTGGGTTATGCAGGATGCCAACGGCAACGGCAAGCCAGACGACATCTGGTATGAGTTGAAGGGTTCAGAAGCGGGCGCAGAGGGTACTATCCAGAACTATTCTGTGACATATTTCCGCCCTACGGAGGCCGACACCGCCGTAAAGTGGGAGGACAACCTCGGCAACAAAGGCGAGATAAGCCGTGTGCCATCGCACAAGCAGGATTACTACTACCCTGCTTGGATTACCGCTGATAGTTACACCCTCACGGGTACACGCCTCGAGGCTCGCAACTACGACAAGTCGGGCAACGGCTCAATGTGGATACTCCCTGAATATGAGTGGGGTTACGCCGATAATGGCAGCCACATAGACCGCCTGACAGATGGCGACAACACAGCCGCTGCCGCCGTACCAAACCACTTCCGCATCAGCGACGCCGTAGATAGCAAGGGAAAGGCGGTTGAGTTGGAGTATATCGACTTTGTGAAGGTGCAGACCGCCGTAAACTCCCAGAGCGGCTGGCTCGGCGAGGTTTCGACCGAGGTGTTTTCTATTTTCGACTGCAATATGATTGAATAAGCGCCCCGCGCACCCACCATAAAGACCGCCTCGCAAGCGGTCTTTTTTTTATTCACAACTCGCCTACCACACCCACCACTACACTCCGCCCACACCCCAAAATCGCCGAAAAATCACCCTCTGCCTCCCCAAATGGCGCAATAATCAGGAATCTTTATCGTGATATAGAAAAAAACAATAACTGTTTTAATAGAATATATTGATTTTTCTATGAAAAATTTGTACTTTTGTGGTCAAATAGAGAAATATCAATTACAAATATCATAGATTATGGAACTTAAAGAGATTTTCAAAGATGGTCTTTGGAGCCAGGAGGTAAATGTTACCAGCTTCGTGCAGACTAACATCACTCCTTACACAGGCGACGCTTCATTCTTGGTAGGCCCTACCGAGCGTACAACTCACTTGTGGAACTTGTGCTTGAAGGCCCTCGAGGAGGAGCGTCAGAACAATGGTGTTCGCGCCCTTGACAACAAGACAGTTTCTACAATCACCTCTCACAAGGCTGGTTACATCGACAAGGAGAACGAGCTCATCGTTGGTTTGCAGACTGACGAACTTTTGAAGCGCTCAATCAAGCCTTTCGGTGGTATCAATGTTGTGTCACGCGCTTGCCGCGAGCACGGCGTTGAGGTTGATGAGAAGGTAAAGGACATCTTCACAAACTACCGCAAGACTCACAACGACGGTGTGTTTGATGTTTACACCGAGGAGATTCGTACATTCCGTTCACTCGGTTTCTTGACTGGTTTGCCAGATAACTACGCCCGTGGTCGTATCATCGGTGACTACCGCCGTTTGGCACTCTACGGTACTGACCGTTTGATCGAGGCAAAGCAGAACGACTTGAAGTATATGGTAGGTCCTATGACCGACGCACGCATCCGTTTGCGCGAGGAGATCGCAGAGCAGATTAAGGCTCTCAATGAGATCCGCACTATGGGTGAGTACTATGGTTTGGATCTCAGCCGCCCAGCATACACTGCACAGGAGGCTGTTCAGTGGGTTTACATGGCTTACTTGGCAGCAGTTAAGGAGCAGGATGGTGCAGCGATGTCACTCGGTAATGTATCTTCATTCCTTGACATCTACATCGAGCACGACTTGCAGACTGGCGCTATCGACGAGACATTCGCACAGGAGCTCATCGACCAGTTCGTAATCAAGCTTCGTATGGTTCGCCACTTGCGTATGCAGTCTTACAACGACATCTTCGCAGGTGACCCAACTTGGGTGACAGAGGCTATCGGTGGTCGTTTCAACGACGGTCGCACAAAGGTTACCAAGACATCATTCCGTTTCTTGCAGACCCTCTACAACCTCGGCCCTTCACCAGAGCCAAACATGACTGTACTCTGGAGTCCACAGCTCCCACAGGGCTTCAAGGAGTTCTGCGCAAAGGTATCAGTTGATACAAGCTCTGTACAGTACGAGAACGACGAGTTGATGCGTGAGGTTCGTCACTCTGACGACTACGGTATCGCTTGCTGCGTATCTTACCAGGACATCGGCCGCCAGATTCAGTTCTTCGGTGCGCGTACCAACCTTGCAAAGGCTCTCTTGTTGGCACTCAACGGTGGTCGTTGCGAGAACACAGGTACTTTGATGGTTAAGGACATTCCTGCATTGAAGAGCGATGTTCTTCAGTTCGAGGAGGTAATGCAGAACTATAAGAAGGTATTGCACGAGATTGCTCGCGTATATAACGAGTCAATGAATATCATCCACTTCATGCACGACAAGTACTACTACGAGAAGGCACAGATGGCATTCGTTGATACTGACCCACGCATCAACCTCGCTTACGGTGTTGCAGGTCTTTCAATCGCATTGGACTCACTCTCTGCAATCCGCTACGCAAAGGTTACAGCGCGTCGTAACGAGCAGGGTCTCACTTGCGGCTTCGACATCGAGGGCGACTTCCCATGCTTCGGTAACAACGACGACCGCGTGGATCACTTGGGTGTTGATTTGGTTTACTTCTTCTCTGAGGAGCTCAAGAAGTTGCCAGTTTACAAGAACGCTCGTCCTACACTCTCATTGCTTACAATCACATCTAATGTGATGTACGGTAAGAAGACAGGTGCTACTCCTGATGGTCGTGAGGCAGGTGTTGCCTTCGCTCCAGGTGCTAACCCAATGCACGGTCGTGATAAGAGCGGTGCTATCGCATCGTTGGCGTCAGTTGCAAAGTTGCGCTACCGCGACTCACAGGACGGTATCTCTAACACATTCTCAATCGTTCCAAAGTCACTTGGTCCAACTGCCGAGGAGCGTATCGAGAACTTGGTTACAATGATGGATGGTTACTTCACAAAGGGCGCACACCACCTCAATGTCAATGTCTTGAACCGCGAGATGTTGGAGGACGCTATGGAGCACCCAGAGAAGTACCCACAGCTTACAATCCGTGTATCAGGTTACGCTGTAAACTTCATCAAGCTCAGCCGTGAGCACCAGTTGGAGGTAATCAGCCGTAGCTTCCACGAGAAGATGTAATAACCGCCCCTACGGGCTAAAACATAGATAGTATGATAAGGGTTCACTCTTATGAATCTATGGGAACATTCGACGGACCGGGTCTCCGGTTCGTCGTTTTCCTTCAAGGATGTAACTTCCGCTGCCTCTACTGCGCCAATCCCGACACGATTGATGCCGAGGGCGAGAGCAAGCCAACATCCGAGTACGACATTCTGAAGCAAGCGACAGATATGAAGCCTTTCTTCGGCAAGCGAGGCGGCGTCACCTTCTCGGGTGGCGAGCCTACATTCCAGGCGGCGGCGCTGCTGCCACTGGTGAAGGCTATCCGCGAGCAGGGCATCCATGTATGCATCGACTCAAACGGTGGTATCTGGAATCCTGCGGTCGAGGAGTTGCTGAAGGAGGTTGATTTGGTGTTGCTGGATGTGAAGCAGGCTAACTGCTCACGCCACGAGGCTCTCACTGCACGCACTAACGCCCAGACGCTCCGCACAGCGGCGTGGCTGGAGGAGAATGGTAAGCCATTCTGGTTGCGTTATGTGCTTGTGCCAGGTTATAGCGACCAGGAGGAGGATATTCGCCTCTTGGGCGAGACGCTTGGCAAGTACAAGATGATTGAGCGCGTGGAGTTGCTCCCCTACCACACCCTGGGCGTACATAAGTACGAGGCTATGGGTCAGGAGTACCAGTTAAAGGGCGTGAAGGAGAATACACCCGAGCAGATTGACCGCGCCGCCGAGTTGCTGCGCGAATACTTCCCGCTGGTGATTGTAAACTAACGATACACCTTTATATAAAAATAGGTTGCCCAGACGGACAACCTATTTTTTTGCGCCTTATGCAAGGATACAATAAGACATCACAAAAAAGAGGCTTCCATAAGGAAACCTCTTTCTTTCGTTATATCGCAAGGGATTGTATAATAAGATGGTTTTTAGGCGTGTGCAGTCCGAGAAACCGCAGTTTACTATGCGTAAATGAGGATTTCGAGAACAAACACAACACCAAAAACACCTTATTAGGCAATTCCTATTAGATCATCGAAGTAACCTCCCAAGCAAAGGCACGCAAGCCCTGCTCTTGGTTCTCCTCGTCGAGTTTACGCAAGCGAGCGAGGAACTCCGCCGCCTTCTCATCCTCTGCAACAGAGATGAGAGCCGAGTTCATTGATGGCCACGCGTGGTTACCCAAGTGAGGCTCACCCTCGTTAGAGCCACGACCGATGAGCTCCTCCCAGCCTGTGAAGCCACGGATGCCCAACTCCTCCATTATATTCAAAACCTCGTCATACATTGACTGGTTACACGACATAAATACTGCTTTCATCTTCTGTAATATTATTTATTTTTAGCCTCCAATCTTGCGCGACGCTTCTCGCCGTGTACGGCAAACGATGCGAAGAGTGTAGGGATAAGAATCAATGTAATCAATGTTGAGAACGAAAGACCCCACGCAACTGACATACCGAGTGAGTTCCACATCTCGGAACCTACGCCATCGCCCATTGCCATTGGAATCATACCGAGCACGGTGGTCAATGTTGTCATCAAGATAGGACGCAGACGGCTCTTACCTGCTGCAACAACTGACTCGTAGATACCCATACCACGCTCACGGCAGAGCAAAGTGTAGTCCACCAACACGATACCGTTGTTCACCACGATACCAATCAACATCAGGATACCCAACATCGCCATGATATTAATAGGTGTGCCTGTGATAGCCAAACCGATAATCACACCCACCACAGCAAATGGCAATGAGAACATGATTACGAATGGGTAGGTGAGAGACTCAAACTGCGAAGCCATAATCACGAATACCAGGATAACCATCAGAGCCATCAAGAGAGCCAGGTCGCCGAATGTCTCCTGCTGATCCTCGTAAGTACCGCCAATCTGCCACATAAAACCTGCTGGCATTGGAATCTCTGCCATACCAACCTTCGCTGCATCAACAAGGTCAGACAACGCATAACCCGACGCAACTACACCCGATACGGTCACATAACGCTCACGATTCTTACGGGTGATGGCTGGAGGAGTAGCAGCCTCCTTCACAACGCCGATGTCGCGCACCTTGATGCCCTGACCCATCTGGTTGTAGATTGTGATATTCTCAATATCCTCGATAGACTCACGGAACTTGCGGTCGTAACGCACTCGGATGTTATACTCGTCACCATCCTCGCGGTAGTAAGAGTTCACCGAACCGTTGATACGGTTACGCAAGTAAGTTGAAGCGGTTGTTACATCCAAGCCGCTGCGAGCCAACTTCTCAAGGTCGAAATCAACATGGTACTCTGGAGTGTACTCATCACGCGAGATAGTCACCTCCGAGCAGCCCTCCATATTGCGGAACATCTGTGCCACCTGCTCTGCCAAGGCATCCGATGTGTCGAAGTCGTAACCATAAATCTCGATATCAACTGCGGACTTACCACCCATACCGCCCTGACCTCCCTCGGTCACAACGAACTTACGGATGATAGAGTACTCGCCGAGCATCTTACGGATGCCGTCACCAATCTCTGTGAGTTTGATATCACGCTCGGTCTTCTTCACAAAGCGCATATTCATAGAGATGACATGAGTACCGTTGGTCTGCAACGAAGCGAAGATGTTGTCTGTGTCGGCCTGACCCTCACGAACACCGATATTGAGGAGTTCGTTAGCATACTGCTTCTGGATGCGGTCAGAAATCTCCAACGCCAAGTCGCGTGTGATTTCCTGACGAGTACCCGCTGGCAGGTAGATTGTAGCCGAGATAGAACCACTATCCTGCACAGGGAAGAACTCCGACTTCAACGCTGGACCGAGAATTGCAACCACACCTACGAACAACGCCACAGAGCCCAGGATAACCACCTTACGGTAGTGAACGCACCAGTTGAGCACGCTGCCGTAGAAGTTGTTGAAACGCTCCATAACGGCGTCAATCTTACCCTGGAACCAAGCCTTCGTTGGGTTCTTCTTCATCATCATCGAGCAGAGCACTGGGGTAAAGGTAATCGCTGCAATGGTAGAGACTGTAAGGGTGATTGTCACCATCCAACCCATTGAGTTAAACAAGATACCCGCCATACCCTGAACCATTGTCAAAGGAAGGAACACGGCAATAGTTGTGAGCGTACCACCCAATACAGAGATACCCACCTCCTTGGTAGCGAAGATAGCCGCCTGCTTTGGCATCGCGCCGCGGTCGATGTGGCTTGTAATGTTCTCCAACACCACGATTGCATTATCCACAACCATACCGATGGCGATTGAGAGTGACGACATCGTGATGATATTCAGTGTCTCGCCAGTTGCGAAAATGTAGATAATCGCAGCAAGCAGAGAGATAGGAATTGTCAAAACGACTACGATAGTTGCTCTCCAGCGACCCAAGAAGAGGAACACCACCAACATAACGAGCAAGAATGTTGTGATGATGGTATCACGCAAAGAGTGAACTGTCGAGATGATGTTGTCCGAAGTATCCATAATGGTGAACAACTCAACATCGGCAGGAAGGTTGCCCTTAATCTCCTCGAGGTAGGCCTGCACATTCTGTGCAATCTGCACCGAGTTAGCACCCGACTTCTTCTGGATGATAATCATACCACCCTGACCGCCGTTGTTGAACGCCTCCTGGATGCGCTCCTGAACAGAGTCGTTGATTACAGCAACATCGCTCAACAAGATAGGAGCGCCGTTACGGTAGCCTACAACAAGGCTCATCAACTCGCTTGGATCCTCAAACTCGTGATCGACACGCAACGAATAAGCGTTTGAACCCACATCGAACGAACCAGCAGGCGTGTTGCGGTTAGCCGCAGCGATAGCCGCCGAAATCTGCTCGATTGAGAGGTTATAAGCCTCCAACTTGTTAGGGTTACAATACACCTGAATCTCACGCTGTGGGATACCGGCGATAGATACGGTACCCACACCATCGACACGCGCCAATGGAGTCACAATCTGGTCATCAAGAATCTTGTAGAGACCAGCCATACTCTCCTTTGCCGTTACACCCACCATCAACACTGGCATCATATCAGATGAGAACTTGAAGATGATTGGCTGGCTCACGCCGTCAGGCAGCGTAGAGAGCATATCGAGTTTATCGCGTACATCGTTCGCCAGGATGTCGAGGTCGTAACCCCACTCAAACTCGAGCGACACGACAGAGATATTCTCCTTTGACTGTGAAGTGATGTCCTTCAGGTGATCAACACCGTTCACCACATTCTCGACAGGACGAGTCACATTATTCTCAATATCCTCGGCACTCGCACCAGGATAGGTCGTCATGACCATCATGGCGTTTGACTCGATGTCGGGGAAGAGGTCAATACCCAGACGCGAAAGCGACACCAATCCAAAGATGGCGATAGCCACAAAGAGGATGATAGTCGTAATAGGGTTTTTGACCGATGTCTTATAAATATTCATCGTTTCTTCTTTTACTTAATTAACACTACTCATTTACCACCTCAACAGCGATACCATCCTTCAATGCAATCTGACCAGATGTTACAACCTCGTCACCATCGGCAATACCGCTCAAAATCTCATACTTGTCACCCATACGACGACCGAGCTCAACCTTGCTGTAAGCCACTGTGCCGTCCTGCTTGAGAATATATACATAGCGGTTACCCGAGCC
>JAFZFR010000030.1 GCA_017555805.1 Alistipes sp.
CGCGATAACTACGGGCTACGATGGCGACTCCGAGTTTGAGTGCTCCGACAACGACATAAACGCCATTCACAATATGATACACAAAACCGTGAAGGCACTCACCCTGGGTGGTTATATGGTCGATTGTCCTCACATTGAGCGTCTGGGCTATGGCGGCGACGGCAACGCCTCAACCCCTACATTGCAGACGATGTTCAACGCATCACCTTTGTATCTCAACTGGCTGACAGCCTGGGGCGACAGCCAGCGCGAGACGGGCGATATGCCTCACACAGCCCCCAACCCAATCAATGCGGGTGGAGGTCCATTCTGGTGCGAGTTTGTAATCATTGCCTCGTGGCAGAACTACCTGAACTATGGCGATATGCGTATGATGGAGCGTTTCTACCCCCATATGCAGCGATGGATAGGCTTCGCCGAGCGTAATATGCAGAATGGTATTCTTAAGCACTGGGGCATAACCCAATATCGCAACTGGTATCTGGGCGACTGGGCAACACCCACTGGCATTGACCAGACAGCGCCACTTTCGATTGATGTGGTGAACAACTGCGTGATGTCGGAGAGCTACCTCACAATGTCGAAGATTGCCAGCGCACTGGACAAGAGTGCCGATGCAGCTATGTACCGCGCCAAGCACCAGCAGCATAATGCGCTCATACACAAGACCTTCTTCGACCCAGAAAAGAAAAGTTATTCGACTGGTACACAGATTGATTTGATTTACCCTATGTTTGTGGGTGCGACGCCAAAGTCGGAGATAGAGTCAGTGGAGCAGACATTGTGGCAACGCACCGAGAATATCTACAAGGGACACCTGGCGACAGGTCTTGTGGGTGTGCCAATCATCACGCAATGGGCTACACGCGAAGCCAAGGCGGAGCAGATGTACAACATGCTCAAGAAACGCGAATACCCAGGCTACCTCTATATGCTGGACAACGGAGCAGACCTCACCTGGGAGCATTGGAATGGTGAGCGCAGCCATATCCACAACTGCTACAACGGAATAGGCAGCTGGTTCTATCAGGCGTTGGGTGGCATCACCCCCGACGAGGCACAGCCTGGCTACAAGCACATCAACATCCGCCCACAAATTGTAGAGAAGATTGATTGGGTTAAGGTGTCGAAAGATACTCCTTACGGCAAGCTATCAGTAAACTGGGAGAAGAAGGGCTCAACGCTGGAGATAAATGTAGAGATTCCAGTCGGCAGCACAGCCACGCTCTACACCCCTGACAACAAGACCGTTACACTCCCTTCAGGTCACCACAGCATAAGCTGCGACATCGTGAAGTAGAATTAAATTTCTGCAATAACAAAGAGGTTGCCCAACAAAGGATGGACAACCTCTTACTATTTTTTGGTAATGATGCCAAAAGAGCATTGCTTGGCATTTCCTTACGCCTCTGGCTGGTGCTCTGGGCGGAGCAAATCCAACACAACTTTAACAGGAGAGAAGGTGGTAATTGGCACCTCAACAAGCACTGTATTCCACTTCGCCATTGCACCATTCCACAAGCCTGGCAACTCCTGCGCACGGAGTTCGCGACCACCGCTCGACTTTGACGAGATAAAGCCCGTAGATGGGTCGGTGTACTGCGTAAGGTCATACTTCTCGCCAGCCGCATTGCGAACACCGCAAACCAAATCAACGGGGTTGAAGTGTGTCGCCGACTTCATCAGGTGCATATCCTCGGGCGCAATCTGGCTCGATTCGGCAATCTGCAACGACTGCGTACCATCCTCGCCCTCAACCCAGAAAGGACCGCCACCAGGCTCGCCCTGATTGCGTACTACGCCACACACGCGGATAGGTCTGTCGAGCAACGCCGCGAGTGTATCTGCACTATAATCTGCAGGCAACTTAACGCACAACTTCTGCTCAATAAACTGCGCCACCTCGGCAACATCAGCGCTACCCTGCTTCAACTGGGCAAGGTATGCAAACGCCTGCTGCTGAAGGTCAAGCAGGATGCCCGCCAACGCCTTTTTATAGGTGATTGTGTCGGCACGGCGAGCGTCGGTTGTGACATTATCAATATTTTTCACAAAGACAACATCTGCCTCAATGTCGTTCAGGTTCTCAATGAGTGCGCCGTGACCCGCTGGACGGAACAACAAGCCACCCTCGTCGGTGCGGAAAGGTGTGTTGTCGGGGTTTACGGCGATGGTGTCGGTCGAAGGCTTCTGCACAGAGAATGAGATGTCGTACTTCACACCAAAACGCTGCTCATAGTAAGGCAGACGCTCGGCGAGAAGTTGCTCAAAACCAGCCTGATGCTCCTTTGATACGGTAAAGTGGAGGCGTACGCACTCGCCCTTGCGAGCATACATCGCGCCCTCAACCAAATGCTCCTCCATAGCCTTGCGATTGCCATCAGCATAGGCGTGGAAAGTGACCAGACCCTTTGGCTTTGAGCCATAGTTCAGGCCACTCTTGATGATAGCCTCAACAATCTCCTCCTCGGGCGAGTCGGGCACGATATACTGCGAGAGTTCATCCCAGAATGCGAACTTCTCGATGTTATCCAGCAGGCGCTCGATGCCGTCGGTGAACTTATCATCATTTACAAACTCAAACAACTCCTTGAACATTCGCGTTGCAGCGCCCGATGCAGGCACAAATTTAACCACATCAACGCCCGCCGCCTCGTCGTAACGCGCTACGGCTGCCGCCACCTGCTCCCCAGTGAGTGTCAGCACTCCATCGCCAGCCGATGCTGCTCGCACCACCTTCAAAAATGGAAAACCCTGACGGAAATTCTCAATCTGCTGCTCTACTTGAGCCTCGGTCAAACCGTGTTGCTTAATTTGAAGCAAATCCTCTTGTGTAAACATATCTCAATTTGAATTAATTATTTTGCTCAATTCGTGGTGCAAAAAATCATCCCATTCCACGAAAAATCATTCAAAATTACGAAAAGTTTTCTAACTTTGTCGAAAATGTGGATTAATTTTCATCCTTAAAAGGATGGAAGGTGACTGAAAAGAATATAAAACTACATAATTATGAAGAAGTTATCACTCATTTTTGCAATGATTGCGACTGCACTCGTTGCACAGGCGTCTCCGCTGTGGATGCGCTACCCAGCAATCTCGCCCGACGGCACACAGATTGCATTCTGCTATAAGGGCAGTGTCTATGTTGCACCAACCGCTGGCGGCGAGGCTACACGCATCACCCCTACGGCACACTACGACTATGCGCCCGTATGGTCACCCGACTCAAAGACAATCGCCTTTGCGAGCAACCGCTACGGCAACTTCGACATCTTCACCGTCGATGCTGCGGGCGGCACACCAAAGCGTGTGACAACAAACTCGGCAAGCGAGGAACCATCGGCATTCTCGCCCGACGGCAAGAAGATATATTTCTCGGCATCAATCTCCGACCCTGTGGAGAGCGCCCTCTTCCCAAAGGGTTCCATGCAGGAGTTGTATGCCATCCCAGTGGGTGGTGGTCGCTATGAGCGCGTGCTGGCAACACCAGCGCAGACACTCTGCTTCAGCCAGGACGGCAAGCGCTTTCTCTATCAGGACCGCAAGGGTGGCGAGGATGATTTGCGTAAGCACCACACATCATCAATCACACGCGACATCTGGCTCTACGACACCGAGTCGGGCAAGCACACCCAACTCTCACAGTGGGAGGGCGAGAACCGCAACCCACAGTATGCCGACAACGACCAGACAATCTACTACCTGACCGAGCAGGGCGGCACATTCAATGTGTGGAAGATGCCAGCCGACAACCCAACCGAGGCAAAGCAGGTGACAAAGTTCAAGACTCACCCCGTACGCTTCCTCACCATTGCCGACAACGGCACACTCTGCTACGGCTACAATGGCGAGATTTACACCCAGGCGGCAAACGGCTCACCAAAGAAGTTGGAGGTGACAATCCGCGACGAGGAGCCATCAGACAAACTCACCTATATGAGCGTGAGCGGTGGCGGCAGTGCAACCGTATCGCCCGACGGCAAGATGATTGCAACCGTTTCGCGTGGCGAGTTGTTCGTCACTTCGGCTGACTACGCAACTACAAAGCGTATCACCTCTACCCCACAGTCGGAGACTGCACCTTCGTTCGCAGCCGATGGTCGCACCATCGCCTACGCTTCGGAGCGCAGCGGCAACTGGAACATCTACACCGCAACCGCAGTTCGCAAGGAGGATCCAAACCTCGCATACGCAACCCTCATCGAGGAGAAGCCTATGTTCAAGGATGAGAAGATTGACCGCTCATATCCAAAATACTCACCCGACGGCAAGGAGTTGGCATTTGTCGAGGACCGCTGCCGCCTGATGGTAAAGAACCTCGAGTCAGGCAAGGTGCGCCAGATTACCGACGGCTCACAGCACTACAACACTGCGGGTTACATCGAGTACTCGTGGTCACCAGACTCAAAGTGGTTTGCAATCAGTTACACTGGCAACCAGCACGACCCATACTCTGACATCGGTATCGTGAGCGCCCAGGGCGGTGAGATTCACAACCTCACAAACACTGGTTACTTCGACGAGTCACCACAGTGGGTGATGGGCGGAAACGCTATCCTCTTCGCTACCGACCGCTTCGGTATGCGTAGCCACGCATCGTGGGGTTCGCAGAACGATGTGATGATTATCTACCTCAACCGCAAGTCTTACGAGTTGGCCCATATGAGCAAGGAGGAGTATGAACTCTATCAGGAGGCCGAGAAGAAGGCAAAGGAGGAGAAGGATAAGGCAGCAAAGGAGCAGGCTGAAAAGGATAAGAACAAGAAGGGCGGCAAGGATGACAAGCAGCCAGAGGCAAAGCCCGAGGAGAAGAAGTCGGAGGATATTGTTGTCGAGTTGGAGAATATCGAGGACCGCATCGTGCGCCTCACACCTCGTTCGGGCTCAATCAGCGGTTTTACAATGACCAAGGAGGGCGACAAACTCCTCTACTGTATGGCTTACGACGGCTCATACGATATGTGGCAACTCAACCTGCGCGACCGCAGCAACAAGGTGCTCTTCGATGGCGTGAGCGGCTCATTGCAGTGGGACAAGAAGATGGATAATATGTTTATCTTCGGCAGTCGCACTGGTAAGTACAAGGGTGGCACAGGTGCCTACACCCCTATCACCATCCGTGGCGAGATGAGTATGGACCTTGCAGCCGAGCGCGAGTATATGTTCGACCGCATCTATCGTCAGGAGAAGGAGCGCTTCTACCACAAGGATATGCACGGCGTGGACTGGGACGGTTTGCGAGATAACTACGCACAGTTCCTGCCACACATCAACAACAACTACGACTTCGCCGAGATGGCAAGCGAGTGGTTGGGCGAATTGAATGTATCGCACACAGGTTGTAGTTACAGCGGTGCGGCAGACCCTAACGCCGACCAGACAGCCGACCTCGGCTTGATTTACGACCTCAACCGCGAGGGCGACGGTCTGCTGGTGCAGGAGGTTGTCGTGGGTGGTCCTTTCGACAGAGCAACATCGAAGTTGCGCGCAGGCGACATCATCGAGAAGATTAACGGCAACGCCATCCTCGAGGGCGAGGACTTCTTCCCATTGCTCAACCGCCTGGCGGGTAAGCGCACCCTCATCTCAATCTACCGCCCAGAGGCTAACGAGCGCTGGGAGGAGATTGTGACTCCATTCTCACGCGGAAGCCTCACACCACTGCTCTACAAGCGTTGGGTGAAGCAGCGCGCGAAGGATGTTGAGCGTCTGTCGGGTGGTCGCCTGGGCTATGTTCACATCGAGTCAATGGCTGATGGCAGTTTCCGCACGATGTATGCAGATGTGCTGGGTAAGTACAACCACTGCGACGGTATCGTAATCGACACACGCTTCAACGGCGGTGGTCGTATGCACGAGGATATTGAGATTATGTTCAGCGGCGAGAAGTACCTCACACAGGTTGTTCGCGACAAGGAGGCTTGCGATATGCCAAGCCGCCGCTGGAACAAGCACTCGATTATGATTACCTGCGAGGCTAACTACTCGAACGCACATGGCACACCTTGGGTATATCAGCACCGCGGCATCGGTAAGGTGGTGGGTATGCCAGTACCTGGAACAATGACCAGCGTATCGTGGGAGCGCTTGCAGGACTCATCACTTGTGTTCGGTATTCCAGTTGTGGGCTACCGCACCGAGGATGGCTCATATCTTGAGAACAAGCAGTTGGAGCCAGATATCAAGGTTGCAAACTCGCCAGAGATTATCATCACTGGTCGCGACGAGCAGTTGGAGACAGCCGTAAAGGCTCTGCTCGAGGAGATTGACGCCGAGAAGAAGGCTAAAAAATAGCAGAAATGATTACACTTTTGAAAAATCATCCGCTCAAGGAACTCAATAGTTTCGGCGTTGATGAGCAGGCGGATAGCATTATATGTTTTGACAAGAAGGAGGATTTGAACTCCATCTTTGCCGAAGGCAACGAGCCCGAAAAGTGGTATGTGTTGGGTGGAGGAAACAACATCCTCTTCACCCAGCGCTTCGCGGGCACGCTCATAAAGCCTACGGGCAAGGCAATCAACATCAAGGTTCAGTTCGAGGATTACATCATCATCGAGGCAGAGGCCGGTGTTGAGTGGGATGACCTTGTAGAGTGGAGCGTGGAGCACAATCTGTGGGGGATGGAGAACCTCTCGCTCATCCCAGGCTCGGTGGGCGCTGCGCCAGTGCAGAACATCGGCGCATACGGAGCCGAGGCGAAGGATGTCATCGAGCGCGTCCACTACTTCAGCACCAAGGACCGCAAGCACCACACCATCGGCAATGCCGAGTGCCGTTTCGCCTACCGCGACAGCATCTTCAAGCAGGAGTTGCGCGGTAATGCAATCATCACCTCGGTGGAGTTCCGCTTGAGCAAGTCATCACAGCCAAACCTCGGCTATGGCGACCTGCAACGCGAGGTGGAGAGCCGTGGCGGCGCTACGCTGAAGAACATCCGCGAGGCTGTCTGCGCCATCCGTTCATCAAAACTCCCCGACACCAAGGTGCTGGGCAATGCAGGCAGTTTCTTCAAGAACCCAATCGTCGGCAAGGAGGTCGGCGAGCGCCTGAAGAGCGAGTATGAGAATATGCCACTCTACCCCGTCTCGGAGTCGAAGTGCAAACTTGCCGCGGGCTGGCTCATCGACCAGGCTGGACTGAAGGGCTACCGCACGGGCAATGTGGGCGTGCACGAGCGTCAGGCGCTGGTGCTGGTGAACTACGGCGGTGCTACGGGAGGCGAGGTAATAGCCCTCTCGGACTATGTTCGCTCGCAAGTGAAGGAAAAATTTGGCATCGCGATTGACCCCGAAGTAAATATATTATAAGCAGAATATATGGCTGCAACATTGATAGAGAAATTCCAGGAGTATGTCGCCCGCAACGAACTCTTCACCAAGCAGGATAAGATTCTCCTGACCGTATCGGGAGGAGTGGATTCGATGGTGCTGATGTCGCTGTGCGTCAATAGCGGCTACACCGTAGGCGTGGCACACTGCAACTTCTGTCTGCGTGGTGCGGAGAGCGACGAGGATGAGATTCTCGTTCAGGAGCGCGCACGCAAGTATGGCATCGAGTGCCACAACCGCCGTTTCAACACCACCGCCGAGATGGAACTCACGGGCGAGTCGATGGAGATGGCGGCACGCCGTCTGCGCTACACCTGGTTTCAGGAACTATGTCAGAAGCACGGCTACACCGTAATCGCCGTTGCTCACCACATCGACGACTCCATCGAGACATTCTTCATCAACCTCCTGCGTGGTACGGGTCTGCGCGGACTCACTGGCATCCACAATCAGGTGGGTCGCGTCGTGCGCCCGATGATGTTTGCCACACGCAAGGAGATTATGGACTATGCCCTGCAACGACATATCCCCTTCCGTGAGGACTCGTCGAACAAATCGACAAAATACCTGCGTAACAAGATACGCCTGGGACTCACGCCCCGCATCCGCGAGATTAACCCTCGCTTTCCGTTCATTATGTATCGCAACATCGAGCGACTGATGTCGGCACAGCGCTTTATCGACTGCGCTATCGACAACATCTATGAGGATGTGGCGACCGAGCAGGATGGTATCTACACCCTCCACATCGACAAGATTATGCATCAGGGCTCGCGCGACTTTGTGATTTACGAGATTCTCTCCTCGCGCTTCGGCTTCAAGGGCGACACCGTGGATGGACTCTGCAAAGCACTCTCGGCGGATAACTCGGGCAAGCGATTCTACTCACGAAGCCACACCGCCTATGTCGATAGGGGTAACATCGTGGTAACGAAGATTCAGGAGGAGGATGACTGCGAGGTGAAGGTGCAGCGCGGTCAGCAGAGAGCCTACTGTGGCAACTCGGTGCTCTACTTCGAGAAGTGCGACATCGACAGCCTTACGACCTACAATGTGCCCGACAATGTGGCGTTGCTCGACGCCGACAAGATAGAGTACCCGCTCACACTGCGCCGCTGGGCTGATGGCGACAGTTTTATTCCATTCGGGATGACGGGAAGAAAGAAGGTGAGCGACTTTTTGATTGACCAGAAGGTCTCAATGCCCGAGAAGAAGCGCCAGTTTGTGATGCTCTCGGGTGGCGAGATTGCGTGGCTCGTGGGACGCCGCATCGCCGACGATGTGCGTATCACAAGCACTACGGAGACCGTTCTCCGCATAACAAAAGAGATTATTTAACCTTTAGCCAATGGCAAAATCTACTTATAAATTCAAGGATAGCGTCGCTGATTTTGAACGCATCAGCGCCTCAATCGCCCGCAGGGAGTTCGCACCCATCTATCTGCTGATGGGTGAGGAGAGTTACTTCATCGACCGATTGAGCGAGGCGCTGGCGCAGACCATCCTCTCGCCAGCCGAGCAGGCCTTCAACCAGATTACGGTCTATGGCAAGGATAGCGAGGCGGGGCAGATTGTGAACCTCTGCCGCCAGATGCCAATGATGGGTTCTTATGAGGTCATCATCCTCAAGGAGGCGCAGCAACTCAAGCAGATTGAGAAGTTGTCACATTATACGGCAAAGCCACAGCCATCCACTATCCTTATCATCTGCCACAAGGAGAAGAACCTCGACAAGCGCTCGGCACTCTACAAGCAGTGCCTGAAGGAGGGCGTTATCTTTGAGTCGGTGCGTCCGCGCGACTATGAGATTGGCAAGTGGTTAGAGCAATTCATCTCGCGCCGAGGTCTGAAAATCAGCGCCAAGGCGGTGCAGATGCTCTCCGACCACCTCGGTTGCGACATCGCGAAAATATCTAACGAGTTGGATAAGTTGATGGTCTCGCTGCCCGCTGGCACAACGGAGATTACCGATGTCGATATTGAGCGAAATGTGGGTATCTCGAAGGATTTTAACAACTTCGAGTTGTGTAATGCTGTGGCGGTGCTGGATATGAAGCGCGCGATGAACATCGCCGACCACTTCGCCCGCAACCCAAAGGACAACCCGCTATTGCTGACCGTAATGGCGCTCTATGGACTCTTCCGCGACATCTTCATCGTCAATTATCTGCGCTGGCAGGAGAAGTTCAAGCGCGTGCCATTCCCATCGGATATGGACCTTATGCGTATCCTGAAGAAGAACAACATCTACGCCATCAACGAAATCAAGCAGCAGTCGGCGCGCTGGAACAACCGCAAGGTGTTTGGTGTGCTCGCCCTTCTGCGCGAGTATGACGGCAAGAGCAAGGGTATCGACAACGGCGGAATGAGCGACGGCGAGTTGTTGCGCGAACTATTGTTAAAGATATTTATGCTTTAGGTGTGGCAGAGCAGGCGAAATATATGATTCTCAACGGAGAGTTGCGCGAGTGGCGACCCTCCCAGACGCCATATGTCTATCAGCAGATTCATACCCTCGCCTACAAGGCGCGTCACACTGCCGACCACCTCAAGATACTGGGCGAGTGCGCCTCAAGGCTCTTTGCCTTGCAGTGCGACCTCACGCGCCGCGAGGTGGAGCAGCAGATTGAGCAGTTGCTCACGGCAAACCGCTCCACACGCCAGACATCCATCTGCGTCACGATAAAACTCTATGCGTCAGGCGACTACTCTTTAGAGGAGAGCGCTACATCTATATATAGTGGCTATGTGCTGCGTAGTCTGCGCCCCGAGGCGACCTTCATCTCCTCGTCGGCACCGCTGGGCGGCTACCCCACCTCGGCTATGGAGTCCACGCGCGAGATGATGCGCGAGGTTGCCGCAGCACGCGACCTGCATCACCTGATTATGGTTACGCCCGCGGGCGAGGTTGTGATAGACAGCGCCGAGCCGCTCTTTATCGTCAATGGCTACACCCTCACACTCCCCCAGGTGGCTATGCCGTCGGTTGAGCAGATGCTTATCGAGCAGGCAGCACACTCGCTGGGATTTAAGTTCGAGCGCAAACCTTTGACCATACAGATGCTAAAGGATGCCGACGAGGTGCTGACGGCCTCGTGGCAGGGCATCTCCGCCATCGCCCACATCGACTCGAAGCCCTATATGGCAATCATCGCCGAGCGACTGGCGCGCGAGATAGAGAATAAAGAGAAAAGATAAACAATATGAAAACTGCAATTTTCCCAGGGTCGTTCGACCCATTCACAAAAGGTCACGAGGCAATCGTTGAGCAGGCATTGCAACTCTTTGATAATGTCATCATTGCCATTGGCGACAATGTGAGCAAAAATTCGCTGCTGAACCTCCAGAATCGTCTGCGACTCATTCGCCGATTGTATGAGCATAACCCCAAGGTGCAGTGCGTGGCATACTCCACCCTTACGGGAGAACTCGCCCGCAAGTTTGGCGCGCAGGCTATCATCCGCGGCGTACGCAACACCATCGACTTCGAGTATGAGCGCACGATGGCGCAGACCAACAGCCGCCTCTTCCCCGAACTTGCGACGGTCATCCTGCTCACTCCGCCACACCTTGCCGATGTGTCGTCATCAGCGGTGCGCGAGTTGTTGCACTTCGGTCAGGACATCACCCAGATGATGCCCGAGGGAATTGACCTTTGCAACTACATTGAGGAGCAGTAGCGCGAGGGGCAAATTTTTGCAAATCACGATATTATTACTATTTTTGCATCTTGAAGCAAACTAATAACTGACTATATGGAATTTACAGCGGAAATGATTGCTGGCTTGCTCGGCGGTAGCATTGTTGGCGATAAGAACGCAGCGGTACACACCGTTTCATCCATCGAGGGTGGCAAAAAGGGTGCGCTGACTTACCTTTCTAACCCAAAATATGAGGAGTATATCTACTCTACCGAGGCATCTATCGTGCTGGTTGGCAACGATTTCGAGCCAAAGCAGGAGGTTGCGGCAACACTCATCAAGTTGCCCGATGTAGGCACTGCCGTACTGAAACTTCTTGAGATGTACAACGCTATGAAGCCACAGAAGAAGGGCATCAGCAAGTTGGCGTCTATCTCTGAAAAGGCAACCATCGGCGAGGACTGCTACATCGGTGACTTCGCCGTTATCGAGGCTGGCGCAGTAATCAGGGATGGTGCGAAGATTTATCCACAGGTCTATGTGGGCGATGGCGTGAAGGTTGGCGCAGGCACAACACTCCACCCAGGCGTGAAGATTTACGAGGGTTGTCGTGTAGGCGCGAACTGTATTATCCACGCGGGTGCTGTGATTGGTGCTGACGGCTTCGGCTTCCTGCCAAAGCCAGACGGCACATTCGACAAGATTCCACAGTTGGGTAATGTAATCATCGAGGATAATGTGGAGATTGGTGCAAACACCTGCGTCGATAGAGCAAAGACCGACTCAACAATCATCCGCAAGGGCGTGAAACTCGATAACCTCATCCAGATTGGTCACAATGTGGAGATTGGCGAGAACACCGTTTCATCTGCACAGACTGGTATCGCGGGCACTACGAAGGTGGGTCACAACTGCTTCATCGCGGGTCAGGTGGGTATCGCCGACCATGTGGTTGTGGGCAACTATGTGAAGATTGGCTCGCAGTCGGGCATCGACAAGAATGTACCAGATGGCGAGATTCGTTTCGGCAGCCCAGCGTTGGCGGGTATCAACTACCACCGCTCGTTCGCAGTGTTCAAGGAGTTGCCAGAATTGCGTCGCCGCGTGGCAGCATTGGAGAAGGAGATTAACAAATAAATATAACTTAACCAAAGAATAAAATGAAGAAGATTTTTGTAATAGCAATGGCGGCTGCGGCTATGGTTAGCTGCGGCAACGCTACAAAGTACACTATCACAGGTACTTCAGAGGAGTTTGTTGATGGCAAGTGGGCTTGGCTCGCTCATCAGGAGGGTCGCGAGCTTATCAAGAGCGACTCTGTTGAGATTGTAGGCAACGCATTCACATTGCAGGGTAATGTAGAGACTCCTTACAGCGCTTATGTCGTAATCGGTGAGTCTAACGCTCGTCCAGATATGCACATTGAGGTGTTGGTTGAGCCAGGTAACATCGAGATTAAGAAGCTCGACCCAGAGCACCGCTCTTACAGCGCAGTGGGTACTCTCTTGAACGACCGCTTGTCTGCCCTCCACTCTGCACAGTGGGAGCTCCGCAAGAACAACGGTTCACAGGAGGAGTATATGGCAGGTATGAAGACTGCTATCATGGAGAACATCGACAATGTGCTTGGTATGAAACTCTTTAAGGAGACTTACTACTACTATGAGCCACAGGAGATTATCGACTTCGTTGCTGCTATGCCAGAGGCTACACAGGCAGATGAGTCAGTTGCAAAGATTAAGGCTTCTGCCGAGCAGGCTTTGAAGGTTACTCCAGGCAACC
>JAFZFR010000031.1 GCA_017555805.1 Alistipes sp.
GTAAAGCAGAAGGAGGAGAAGCTCGAAATCTTCATCCCTAACGGACCTCGTTTGGGTGATGTGGTTATCGAGGCTAACGATGTGAAGAAGGTATTTGGCGACCGCATCCTCTATGAGGGACTTAACTTCAAGTTGCCACCAGCAGGTATTGTCGGTGTTATCGGTGCGAACGGTACTGGTAAGACTACCCTCTTCCGTATGATTATGGATTTGGAGAAACCAACCGAGGGTACATTCACAGTGGGTCAGACAGTTAAGTTGGCGTATGTTGATCAGCAGCACAAGTCTATCGACCCCGAGAAGAGCGTTTATGAGGTAATCTCGCAGAATTCCGACCTTATCACACTTGGCAATCGCCAGATTCCAGCGCGTGCCTATGTTGCTCGCTTCAACTTCAGCGGTGCTGACCAGGAGAAGAAGTGCGGTATGTTGTCAGGCGGTGAGCGTAACCGCTTGCACCTCGCCCTTGCACTCAAGGAGGAGGGTAATGTGCTCTTGCTCGATGAGCCTACCAACGATATCGATGTGAACACACTGCGCGCATTGGAGGAGGGTCTTGAGAACTTCGCTGGTTGCGCTGTGGTTATCTCGCACGACCGTTGGTTCCTGGATCGTATCGCAACTCACATCCTCTCGTTCGAGGGTGACTCGAAGGTTGTCTTCTATGAGGGTTCATACTCGGAGTACGAGGAGTGGAAGAAGTTGCAGGGTATGGATACCGCTCCAAAGCGCGTGAAGTACCGCAAGCTCACAGAGAATCAGTAATCTTTTATTGTAAAAGAAATAATAAAAGAGGCGTCACGCCTCAATTTTGAATTTTGAATTCTGCATTTTGAATTTTAAGGTATGGCACAGAAACCATCAATTCCAAAGGGTACGCGCGATTTCTCTCCAGCAGAGATGATGCGCCGTACATATATTTTCGAGACTATCAAGGGTGTGTTCCGCACCTATGGCTTTGCGCCACTGGAGACTCCTTCGATGGAGAACCTCTCAACGCTGCTTGGTAAGTATGGCGACGAGGGAGATAAACTCCTCTTTAAGATTTTGAACTCGGGTGACTACTCGGCTGGCTTGAACGATGAGCAGGTACGCAACGCATCGAAGATTTGCGAGAAGGGTCTGCGTTATGACCTCACCGTTCCATTTGCCCGCTATGTGGTGCAGCACCAGAATGAGATTGTATTCCCATTCAAGCGCTATCAGGTGCAGCCTGTGTGGCGTGCTGACCGCCCACAGAAGGGTCGCTACCGCGAGTTCTATCAGTGTGATGTCGATGTGATTGGCTCACGCTCACTCCTTAACGAGGTTGAGTTGATTGAGATTGTGGAGCGCGTATTCCGCAAGTTGGGCATTAATGTGGTGCTCAAGATGAATAACCGCAAGATTTTGTACGGTATCGCCGAGTCAATCGGTCACGCCGACAAGATGATGGATATCACTATCGCAATCGATAAGTTGGAGAAGATTGGTATCGACAATGTGAAGGCAGAACTCGCCGAGCGTGGTCTGGAGGCGGAGGCAATCGAGAAATTGCAACCAATCCTTGAGTTGTCGGGTACAAATGCCGAGAAGTTGCAGAAGTTGTCGGAGGTTATCGGTTGCTCGGAGACTGGCGTGAAGGGTATCGAGGAGATGACCGAGATTTTCGGCTATGTTGAGAAGTTGGGCATTGAACTCCCTATCGAACTCGACCTCTCTCTGGCACGCGGTTTGAACTACTACACTGGCGCAATCTTCGAGGTTAAGGCTTTGGATTTTGCTATTGGCTCAATCTGTGGCGGGGGTCGTTACGACGACTTGACTGGTATCTTCGGCTTGCCAAACACATCGGGCGTGGGTATCTCGTTTGGCGCTGACCGCATCTACGATGTGATGGTTGGCCTGGAACTCTTCCCCGAGGAGGTGAACTTCACAACAAAGGTGCTGTTCGTGAACTTGGGCGAGGAGGAGAAGTTGGCTTCACTCAAGATTATGCGTGGCTTGCGTGACGCTGGTATCGCGACAGAGATTTACCCAGAGTCGGCGAAGATGAAGAAGCAGATGGAGTATGCTAACCGCAGAATGATTCCTTTTGTTGTGATTATCGGTAGCAACGAGTTGCAGGAGGGCAAGGCTACGGTGAAGAATATGCGTACGGGCGAGCAGCAGACCGTTGAGTTTGATGCTGTTGGCGGATGCTTGGAGTAGTATGAGAAGAGCAAAGATAATAACTCTTATATTTAATGTGATGTTGAGCCTGTTGCCCTGTGTGGTGCAGGCTCAACGCAATGATGCGGCTGTGGTTCAGTTGCAGAAACTCAATCGTGTCTATCGTCATCTCTATACGGCCTATGTCGATAGCGTCAATATGGAGTCGATGGTCGAGAGCGGCATCAAGGCTATGCTGGAGGAGTTGGACCCCCACTCTGTCTATCTCGACAAGAAGGAGATGAAGGCGAGTCAGGAGGTCACCGAGGGTGAGTTTAGCGGTATCGGCGTGGAGTATAATATCCTGAACGATACGATTCTTGTTGTGAACACCGTGCAGCAAGGTCCTGCCGAGAGTGTGGGAATGATGGCGAATGACCGCATCGTGGAGATTGACGGCGAGAATGTTGTCGGTATTGAGCGTGCAGATGTGCCGTCGCGCCTGCGAGGCGAGAAAGGCAGTATTGTGGAGGTGAGTGTTGTGCGCCGAGGTGTGAAGGAGGTTTTGCACTTCTCCATCACGCGCGACAAGATTCCTATCACGACGGTAGATGCAGCCTATAAGATTAAGGATGGCATAGGATATATAAAGGTAAACCGCTTCGGTCGCACCACGATGCAGGAGTTTGAGCAGGCTGTGAGTGGTCTTGGCGAGATTAATACGCTTGTGCTCGACCTATCGAGCAATGGTGGCGGTTTGCTTGATCAGGCGATTGAGATGGCGGGATATTTCATTCCGCGCGATAGTCTGGTGGTCTTTACCGAGGGTCGCAGCATCGAGCCTCGCTACTACCGCGCCAAGGATGGCGGTCGCTTTGCAGGTCGTGTGGCGGTGATGATTAACGAGAGTTCCGCTTCGGCGAGCGAGATTGTAGCGGGCGCTATTCAGGACTGGGACAGAGGCGTTATCATTGGTCGTGATAGTTTCGGTAAGGGTTTGGTGCAGAGCCAGATACCTCTGGGCGATGGCTCGGCCATAAGACTTACCGTAGCGCGTTACCATACCCCATCGGGTCGTGTTATCCAGCGCCCATACGAGATGGGTCACAAGGAGGAGTATCACAAAGCGCATATTGAGCGACTGCGGGCTGTGGGCAAGGATACTACGGCGTTGAGTGGCGAGGTGTTTGCTACGCGCGTGCTGGGTCGCGAGGTTTATGGCGGAGGCGGTATTCGTCCCGATGTGGTTGTCGAGAGCGACACCACTTTGGTGAGCGACTATATGGTGAAGGTGATTGCCAAGAGCCTCTATAACGAATTTCTGCTGGACTATCTCGACAAACATCGAGGGAAGTTGAAGACTCGCTACCCTACTTTCGAGAAGTTTGAGGCGGAGTTTCGGTTGAGTGACGATGAGATGCGCTCACTCGTTGAGCGTGCTACGGCAAGCGGCGTGGAGTACGACGAGGCGGGATATATGCAGTCGCGAGAACTGATGCGCGCGCAACTTACGGCAATGATTGCCCAGCGTCTGTTCTCCACTACGGAGTACTATCGTTACATCAATCCGCGCGTGAATGATACCTATTGTCGGGTATTGGAGATATTGGACAATTGGGATGGCGATATAGGTCACTTGTAAAAAGTCGTTGGCTGAAAACTGTTTTTATCGATTATATTTTTGCAGAAAAAATTTGCCAAAAAGGAAAAATTTGTCTATTTTTGAAACTCGAATAACAACTTAATTGATATGGATACAGAAATTTTGGCTACGAGAAAGGATGCTGCAGAGAGTTACGGCGAGTCGATTTATACGAAGATGATCAAGGCTGGTCACCGCACCTACTTTTTGGATGTGAAGACCACTCGCGCGAATGACCATTTTATCAGCATCACCGAGTTGAGAAAGAAGACAACGGCTAATGGCGAGCAGGTGAACGAGCGTAACAAGGTGTTCGTTTACGAGGAGGATCTCGATAAGTTCATTGATGGTATGAACGAGGTTTTGGACGAGATCAAGAAGATGGGTTGCTTGGGCGACAATCGCCTGAAGTAGTTCGTTGGAAGCAGGAATTCGCTCCTGCAGGATAGGAAAATTGTGAGGGAGATATGCAGAAAGAGTTGCGCAGCGTGCTTTTGGGTTTTAGTGGCGGTATTGATAGTTCGGCTGCCGTAGGGTTGCTACAACAGCAAGGTTTTGAGGTTGTGGCGCTTACATTGGACACTACGGGAGATAAGGAACTGGTATCGCAGGCTCGGATGCAGGCTGCGCAACTTTCTGTTCAGCACATCGTGAAGGATGTCAGCGCGGACTTCTCGCGCAAGATTATCGACTATTTTATTTCAAGTTATGCGGCTGGGCGCACCCCTGCTCCCTGCACTATGTGTAACCCTCTGATTAAATGGCATCATCTGCTCGTGGAGGCAAATAGTTTGGGGCTGGATGCTGTGGCTACGGGTCACTATTTCAAGGTTGAGAGATACGATGGTCGCTACTATGTTGCCAAGGCGGCGGATGAGCGCAAGGATCAGTCCTACTATCTGTGGGGATTGTCGCAGGCGGTTTTGTCGCGCGTGGTGACGCCGATGGGAGACATCATTAAGAGTGACATCGCGCCAGCGAAGAAAAAAGAGAGTATGGGATTATGCTTTCTGCGTGGCGTGGCGTATGGCGATTTCCTTGCCCAGCGATGCCCTTCGGCAGTGTGTCGTGGCGAGGTGGTGAATATTCGCGGTGAAGTGCTTGGTGAGCACGATGGCGTGGCGTTTTATACCATCGGTCAGAAGCGCGGCGTGGTCGGCGGAGCGGTGGTTGGAATTGATGCCGAGCGCAATCGTTTGATAGTTGGCGAGAGTAAGGATTTATATCACGCAACACTTGAGGTGGAGGCGTGTAATATAGTGAACGAGGAGGAGTTACTATCCTCGTCGGATGTGCGTGTTGTGGTGCGTGGCTTTGGTCGAAATCCCGAAGGATTTGCCAAGCGTATTGAGCGCACAGCGGGCGGTTATCGCATCACATTGGATGACCCTGCGTGGGCTCCAGCGGCTGGTCAGCCCGTGGTGTTGTATCGCGGCAACAGAGTAATTGGTGGTGGAATTTTAGAGCGTTATTATTAGTATGGCTATGCGTCGATTTGGTTTGATTGGAAAGAAGTTGGGACACTCGTTTTCGGCGAAATATTTTGCGGAGAAGTTCGAGCGTGAGGGCTTGCGCGATTGCGACTATTCGCTCTATGAGTTGGCGGAGATTGGCGAGGTTGTGGAGTTTATGGCAACGCCCGACCTTGTGGGCTTTAATGTGACCATCCCCTATAAGCAGCAGATTATCCCCTACCTCGATGCGTTGGATGCACAGGCTGCGGAGGTCGGTGCGGTGAACTGCGTGAAGATTGAGCGCGACGGACGCCGCGTAGGATATAATACCGATGTGGATGGCATTCGCGTTTCGCTTGATAAGTTATTGGGAAATAATAAGATAGATGCTGCATTAATTCTTGGCACTGGCGGTGCGGCGCAGGCTGTGCAGTATGTTCTGCGTGAGCGCGAAATTGCATATAAGGATGTGTCACGCACTCGTGAAAAGGGCGATATCACATACGATGAATTGACACAAGAGGTGCTTGACGCGCATCGATTGATTATCAATGCCTCGCCCGTGGGAATGTATCCCGCCGTAGATGAAGCCCCAGCAATCCCCTATGCGATGCTTTCGGACTCGCACTACCTTTTTGACCTGGTTTACAATCCGTTGCAGACCCGTTTTATGACTCTCGGCGAGTCACGCGGCGCGAAGGCTATATCGGGAATTGATATGCTTCACGCTCAAGCGGAGTCGGCATGGGAAATCTGGAACCGATAAGATTAATTGGAGTACGCCTCCAAAACCTCTTCGGCTCGTTTGCGGTCCTCCTGCCTTACAACAAGTTGCGCTGGCATTACCCCAGTTGGGTAGAGTGCCGACATAATCTCATTCTGGATTGTTGCCCAAATACCCTCTCCTTCAAGGATTGACTTGTTCCACTCGGCGTCGTTCACAGAGTCATACTCGCGGATTACGACAAAATTATCCTCTCTCATATTCATCTGGTTTTTAAGGTCTTTAACAAAGTTATGAATTTTGTTGAAAACTTGCAATGATTAAACCAAAATTATTCTAATTTTATTTCTATATTTGTGTGGGTGATTATCGATGATTTTTACCTCAGGGTTTTGTGTGCTTATAGTAAGGCGATGAAGTGGTACTCTAAAATAGCGGTTTTGCTGGTCGTGGCGGCGTGCGTGGGCGCGTGGCTGTGGCACGATACGCGTGTGGAGTTGAGCGAGGAGAAGATGCAACTTGTTGATAGTGTGATAAATGGCGCTATCGAGCGAGGCGACTTTCCTGGCGCGGTGCTCTGCGTGGTGAAGCGTGCTGATGATGTGGAGTCGATGGGCAAGGTGCTCTATGAGAAGGCGTATGGCAACCGTCAAATCGCATCGGGCAGAGATTCCGCTGGCAGACTTATTGCCGACACTCTGCCGATGACTACGGATGCGGTGTTTGACCTCGCGTCGGTGAGCAAGTGTGTGGGTACTACCCTCTCGTTTATGCGTCTGGTGGAGGATGGCAAGGTGCGCCTTGATGACCCAGTGTCACGATACATTGACGGCTTTGCGGCGTGGGAGAGCACTCCCGAGAAGAAGGGCGAACCCATTGAACGCAAGGATATTACGGTGCGTCACCTCCTGAACCATACATCAGGTTTGGCGGCAGGAATATATGTACCCTCGTTTGTGAAACGATATGAGAAATGGGGCGATATGGCGAAGATGAACTTGCGAGATTCGCTTATCACATACCTTGCGACGGATGCTCCGCGAAATACACGACCAGGTGAGGTGATGCGATATAGTTGCTTGAATTTCATCACTTTGCAGGCAATCATCGAGCGCATCAGCGGCGAGCGACTTGACCACTTTGCAAAAAGAAATATTTTTTCGCCGCTTGGTTTGCACGACACTTGGTACAACCCTATCGACGAGGCGCAGAAACCTTATAAGGCGGATGCCGTTATCGTGCCAACCTCGATTGAGGGCGGTCGTCTGCTCGTTGGTGAGGTGCACGACCCTACGGCGCGCGTGGTAAATCGTGGCGTGTCGGGCAATGCGGGTCTGTTCTCGTCGGCGAAAGATTTGGCGGTGGTGGCTTCGATGCTGATGAATGGCGGCGAGGTGCGACTTCCGCGTGAGGGTTTGCTTGGCAAGTTAGGCTTCACAAGCAAGGTAAAACTCTACTCGCAGCAGGCGGTGGATACATTCTTCGCCCTGACGGAGGAGTGTCGTGAGCACGGCAGAACGCTGGGTTGGGATACTGGCTCGTTTGGCGACCTGGAGGAGCATCAGCGCGTGATTAACCATACGGGCTACACTGGTACATCCATCCAGATGAATCTTGACGAGGGTGTCGCCATCATCCTCCTCACAAATCGCGTTCACCCCAACGATGGTGGTGCTGTGGGACGCACGCGAGCAACGGTGGCAAACATAATTAGTTCGGCAATAAATTAACTTTAGGATAGCATTATGCAAGATTTCGTTCATCTTCATGTACATACTCAATATTCGCTTCTCGATGGTCAGGCAAGTATCCCCCGCTTGGTGGATAAGGCGCTTGCCGACGGTATGCGTGGTATTGCTGTGACTGACCATGGTAATATGTTCGCCATCAAGGAGTTCTGGAACTATGTGAAGAAGAAGAACGGCGCACGCAAGGATAAAATCAAGGAGTTAAGCGGCAAGATTGCCACTCTGCAAGCGGAGATTGATGCTGCCGACTCCCCCACCGCCGAGCAGACTGCCGAGTTGGCAAAACTCAAGTCAGATTTGGATGCTACGCCAAAGGAGGATTTCAAGGCGATTATCGGTTGTGAGGTCTATGTGGCGCGTCGCGGTATGGCACGCAAGGAGGATAAGGTCGATCAGAGCGGTTATCACCTTGTGTTGCTGGCGAAAAATAAGGTGGGTTATCACAACCTCATTAAGATTGTGTCGAAGGCGTGGACCGACGGTTACTATATGCGTCCGCGTACTGACCGCGAGCAGTTGGAGAAGTACCACGAGGGGTTGATTTGCTGCTCGGCTTGCTTGGGTGGTGAGATTCCAAAGCAGATTACGGCGGGCAATATGGAGGCTGCCGAGGAGGCTGTGCAGTGGTACAAGAACCTCTTTGGCGAGGATTTCTTCCTTGAGTTGCAGTTGCATAAGGCGACTGTCGAGCGCGCAAACCACGAGGCGTATGAGTTGCAGAAGGTGGTAAACGAGGGTCTGTTGCAGTTGGCGGATAAGTTTGGTGTGGGCTTGGTCTGCACCAACGATGTTCACTTTGTCGATGAGGAGAATGCCGAGGCGCACGACCGCCTGATTTGCCTCTCGACTGGTCGCGACCTTGACGACCCAAAGCGAATGCTCTACTCGAAGCAGGAGTGGATGAAGACACGCGCCGAGATGAATGCTATCTTTGAGGATGTGCCCGAGGCGTTGTCTAACACAGTGAAGATTTGCGACCGCGTGGAGAGTTACTCCATCGACCACGCCCCTATCATGCCGACATTCGAGATTCCAGAGGAGTTCGGCACCGAGGAGGGCTACCGCGCCAAGTATAGCGAGGAGGACCTCTTCAACGAGTTCACGCGCGACGAGAACGGCAATGTGACGATGAAGGAGGAGGATGCCCGCAAGAAGATTGAGAAGTTGGGCGGCTATGATAAACTATATCGTATCAAGTTGGAGGCCGACTACTTGGGTCACCTCACGATGATTGGAGCGAAGAAGCGCTACGGCGACCCGCTCTCGGAGGAGGTGAGCGAACTGCTGAAGTTCGAGTTGCACATTATGAAGACGATGGGTTTCCCTGGCTACTTCCTTATCGTGCAGGACTTCATTCGTGCGGCGCGCGAGGAGTTGGATGTGTCGGTAGGTCCTGGCCGTGGCTCGGCGGCGGGCTCGGCGGTGGCTTACTGCTTGGGTATCACGCAGATTGACCCCGTAAAGTATGACCTGCTGTTTGAGCGATTCCTGAACCCCGACCGTATCTCATTGCCCGATATTGATATCGACTTCGACGATGATGGTCGCGGACGAGTGCTCAACTGGGTGACAAACAAATACGGCAAGGAGAAGGTGGCGCACATCATCACCTATGGTACTATGGCGACCAAGATGGCGCTGAAGGATGTTGCGCGTGTGCAGAAGTTGCCTCTGCCAGAGTCGGACAGATTGTGTAAGTTGGTGCCCGACCGCATCCCCGACAAGAAGATTAACCTGAAGAACGCCATCGAGTATGTGCCCGAGTTGAAGGCTGCCGAGCAGTCGGATAACCCTGTGTTGCACGATACCATCAAGTATGCGAAGATGCTTGAGGGTAATGTGCGTGGTACGGGTGTGCACGCCTGCGGTACAATCATCTGCCGTGACGACATCACCGACTGGGTGCCAGTGAGCACCGCCGAGGATAAGGAGACTGGCGAGAAGATGCTTGTGACGCAGTATGAGGGTGCTGTGATTGAGGATACGGGACTTATCAAGATGGACTTCCTGGGTCTTAAGACCCTCTCCATCATCAAGGATGCCGTAGCCAATGTGAAGGATACAAGGGGTATAGAGATTGATATCGACACCATCGACATCGCCGACCCCATTACATATAAGTTATATAGTGCTGGTCGTACCGTTGGTACATTCCAGTTTGAGTCGCCGGGTATGCAGAAGCACCTGCGTGACCTGCAGCCATCGA
>JAFZFR010000032.1 GCA_017555805.1 Alistipes sp.
CTATCGTGTCAAACCGTATGGATCAGATTCCATCTAAGGATTCTATGCCAGGTTCACTCTACTCAGATTTGGCTAAGATCTACGAGAAGGCTGTGCAGTTGCCAAACGGTGGTTCTATCACTATCATCGCCGTTACAACACTTTCGGGTGGTGATATTACTCACGCTATTCCTGATAACACAGGTTACATCACCGAGGGTCAGCTCTTCCTTCGTAACGACTCTGATACTGGTAAGGTTATCGTCGATCCATTCCGTTCATTGTCTCGTTTGAAGCAGCTCGTAATCGGTAAGAAGACACGCGAGGATCACCCACAGGTGATGAACGCCTGCGTGCGTCTGTATGCCGATGCAGCAAATGCAAAGACCAAGCTCGAGAACGGTTTTGACTTGTCGGACTACGATGAGCGTGCATTGAAGTTTGCTCACGACTATTCAGAGCGTCTGTTGGCTATCGATGTAAACATCGAGAGTGAGCAGATGCTTGATATCGCGTGGACCCTCTTTGCAGAGAACTTCTCGAAGGAGGAGGTTGCTATCAAGGCAGAGCTTATCGCAAAGTATTGGAAAGAGTAACAAATTATGGCAATTAAGTTTCAATATAACAAAACTTCGCTCGGTGAACTCGGCAAGCAGCTGAAGATGCGCCGCACGGCGCTCCCTACTATTAAAAGTAAGGAGTCGGCTCTGCGTTCCGAGGTAAAGCGAGCAAAGGATACCGCACGCGAGTACCGTAGTCGTCTGGATGCTCTGGCAGCCGAGTACGACTATATGGTCGCTCTGTGGGGTGAGTTCGATCCTACGCTCCTCAGAGTGAAGGATGTTGAGCTCGCCGAGCAGAAGATTGCGGGTGTGAGAATACCTGTGCTGGCGGGTGTGAGCTTCGAGCAGAAGCCTTACGACCTGTTCTCGTCACCGGTATGGTATGCCGATGGAGTGGAACTTTTGAAGCGTTTGGCAAAGTTGGGTGTTGAGTATGAGGTTTACAATCGCAAGATGGAACTTTTGGACTACGCGCGCCGCAAGACAACGCAGAAGGTGAACCTCTATGAGAAGGTGCAGATTCCTGGCTATGAGGACGCTATTCGTAAGATTAAGCGCTTTATGGAGGATGAGGAGAACCTCTCGAAGTCGGCACAGAAGATTGTTAAAACAAGACAACAGCAGGCTGCGGAGGGGTCTAAGTTATGATAGTTAAGATGTCGCGTTATGACTTTGTGTTGCTTGCGACACAGAGTGAGGATTTTATCGCTCGTCTGCGCGAGTTGGGCTTGGTGGATATCACCACAACAGGTTGGGAGCCACAGGAGAAGGATCGCCAGTTGGTTATGGATATCGACCAGTATCGCAAGGCTATCGAGACCCTCGAGGAGTTCTCGAAGGGCGAGGAGTACGGCTTCGCGAAGAAGGGCGCTGATGGTTCGGTCGTGATGGTTGAGCCACAGCCTTACACTTCGGGCAAGGAGGCGTTTGAGAAGTACACCGAGCTTCGTCAGCAGAAGTCTGCATTGCAGGCCGAGGAGGCACGCCTTGAGAAGATGGTCGAGGAGTTGAAGCCTTGGGGCGAGTTCGAGGGCGAGGCACGCGAGAAATTGTTGCAGCAGGGTATCGTGCTGCGTTACTTCGTGGCGCAGGCTTCGACTTTCGAGAAGTGCGCCGAGGAGTGGGCCGCTGCCTACACAATCGTGGAGATTAACCGCGATGCTTCGACCGTTTACTTCGTTGTTGTCGCTGCTCCAGGTGAGGATATTGTAATTGATGCACAGGAGGTTAAGGCTCCAGCGATGGATAGCCGTGCAGCAGATGCCGAGGCGGAGAAGTGCCGCCTGGAGTTGCAGAACCTCAATGTGGAGTTCTCTATTTGCGCTGCAAGTCTCGATGCAATCAAGCAGCAGTATGATGCGTTGGTTCGTCAGTTGCAGGATGTAAAGATTAAGGGTACAGCCACCGAGGCTGCCGACGGAGCGTTGGTAGTGATGGAGGGCTGGGCAGAGGAGGATAAGTCACAGCAGGTGGACGCCTTGCTTGACGAGTATCCCGATGTCATCTACCTCAAGCGCAACCCAGTGCCAGAGGATGATACCCCAGTTAAGTTGAAGAATAATTGGTTTGCTCGCCTTTTCGAGATGATTGGTGCGATGTACGCCTTGCCAAAGTATGGCACTATGGACCTTACTCCATTCTTCGCTCCGTTCTATATGTTGTTCTTCGCAATATGTTTGAACGATGCGGGTTACGGTGCTATCCTGACATTGGTCGGCGCAATTCTCCTGGCGAAGGGCGGCAAGGGCTTGAAGCAGGCTGCGTGGCTCACCATCTTCTGTGGTGGCGCTACTACGCTGTTCGGTCTCTATACAGGTTCGTTGTTTGGTATGAGCATTCCCGATATGCTGGGTTATGAAAGCATCGCCAACTCTCCGTTCCTCGATTTCCAGAATCAGTTCTTCTCGTTGGCGTTGGCGTTGGGTGTTGTGCAGATTTTGTTCGGTATGTTCCTTAACATCTGCCTCCAGACCAAACTCTTCGGCTTTACATCTACATTCGGCCTCTTGGGATGGTTTATCATCCTCTTGTCGGGCTGCTTGGCGGTAGGTCTGCCAATGATGAACGAGAACCTCACAATCTCGTGGTTTACCGCTTCGTCGCCAGCATTCTACGCTGCGATGGGCGTGGGTGCGGTGTTGATGCTTCTGTTGAACAACATCAAGCGTAATCCACTCATCAACTTCGGCTCGGGTTTGTGGGATGCCTACAATAACATCACAGGCTTGTTGAGCGATGTGCTCTCTTACATCCGTTTGTTCGCAATCGGTTTGTCGGGCGGTGTGTTGGCGCAGGTTTTCAACTCGCTGGCTATGGGTCTTACTGGCTTGGATGCAGGTATCGAGAGTTTCGGTGTGGGCACAGTGTTCCAGATTATCGGTGCATCGGCTATCCTGCTCATCGGTCACGGTATCAACCTCTTTATGTCAGCAATCTCATCGTTTGTTCACCCTATGCGTTTGACATTCGTTGAGTTCTATAAGAATGCAGGTTTCGAGATGACTACTCGTCAGTTCGAGCCTTTAACAAATGAGAATAATAAATAATCAAATTTAAAATTTAATAAAACAAAAAAATTATGAATTCAGCAGCATTGATTTTGGCCTACATTGGCGTAGTATTTATGGTAGGCTTGGCAGGTATCGCATCTGCAATTGGTACTTCTATCTGCGGTCAGACAGCAGTAGGCGCTATGAAGAAGAACAGCGGCGCGTTCGGTAGCTACATGATCCTCTCGGCTTTGCCAGGTTCACAGGGTCTCTACGGTTTCGTATGTTTCTTTATGGTTCAGGGTCTCTTGACAGCAGACATCACTATGTTCCAGGCAGCTGCCGTATTTGGTGCAGGTTTGTTGGTAGGTTTGGTAAACCTTTTGGCTGCTTACTACCAGGCAAAGGTTTGTGCTAACGGTATCAACGCTATCGGTAACGGTCACGATGTAATGGGTAAGACTCTTATCCTCGCAGCGTTCCCTGAGTTGTACGCTATCTTGACAGTTGCTGCTACATTCCTTATCTCAAATGCAGTTGCATAATCGGTAGGGTAGCAGATTTTATCGAATGTAGGGTCATCCAAAAGCGGATGACCCTATTTTTTATATTTAGACCTCTCTGCTCTATTGCAAAATTTGTGTAAAAATATTAACTTTGAAGTTAGAAAACCTTAAAACAAAAATAACTATGAATAAGTTTGTGTATGATATCCCTACCAAAGTCTATTTCGGTAAGGAGCAACTGTCGCACTTGGGAGAGGAGTTGAAGCAGTTCGGTAACCGCGTATTGCTTACCTATGGTGGCGGCTCAATCAAGAAGATTGGTCTTTATGATGCAGTTTTGAATGAGATTGAGAAGGCGGGCTTGGAGTTGTTCGAGTTGTCGGGCATCGAGCCTAACCCTCGCATCGAGTCTGTTCGTACGGGTGCGGAGATGTGTAAGGAGCATAATATTGATGTTGTGCTGGCTGTTGGTGGCGGCTCTACTATTGACGCTGCGAAGTTTATTGCTGCAGGTGCTTGCGTTGACCACGACCCATGGGATTTCCTGAGCAAGACCTGGGCACCAATCAATAAGGCTCTGCCTATCGTTTCTATTTTGACCCTCTCGGCTACTGGCTCGGAGATGGACACTGCGGCGGTGATTACCAACTTCGCTACGCAGGAGAAGATAGGCCGTCTCGACCGTAACCTCTTGCCACGCGTGTCGTTCCTCGACCCAACAAACACATTCACCGTAAGCCCATACCAGACCGCTTGCGGCTCGGCAGATATTATCTCTCACATCCTTGAGGTATATTTCGCACCAGAGCAGGATTTGTATATGCTCGACTGCTTTATGGAGGGCATGCTCAAGACCGTCATCAAGTACGCCCCAGTGGCAATGAAGGAGCCCGATAACTATGAGGCACGCGCTAACCTTATGTGGACCTCATCGTGGGCAATCAACGGCTTTATTACCGCTGGCAAGCGCCACGCGTGGAGTTGCCACCCAATCGAGCACGAGTTGTCGGCATTCTACGACATCACCCACGGCTTGGGCTTGGCTATCGTGACACCTCGCTGGATGGAGTATTGCCTGGAGGAGGGCAATGTGGATAAGTATGTGCAGTTCGCCGTTAATGTCTTTGGCGTAGAGCCATCGAAGGATAAGATGGCGGTTGCAAAGAAGGGTATCGAGTTGCTCGCCGACTTCTTCTTCAACACTCTGGGTCTTGACGATAACTTCACCAAGATTGGCATCAAGTCAGAGGACTTCCCAGCAATGGCACGCAAGGCTTGTTGCGACGGGGTTATTCCAGGATTTAAGCCGCTGGCACAGGCGGATATTGAAAAGATTTACACAATGTGTATTTAATGAAGGTAGGGTTGCTCTTCGGGGCAACCTTTTTTGATGCGCTATAAAACAAAAAACCGAAGCGATTGCTTCGGTTTTTCAGTTGGGCTACCAAGATTCGAACTTGGAATGACAGGACCAGAATCTGTAGTGTTACCATTACACCATAGCCCAATTTTGTGTTGTCATTTTTGACACTGCAAAAGTAGAATATTATTTCTAATCTGCAAAGAAAAATCGAGATTTTTTTCGGTTAAATGTAAAAAATCTTAATATTTCACTAATAATCTACCCTGATGAGCCACTCGCCCGACCCCAAAGTGCCACAATCAATGCGCCCGTTGGGCAAAATCTGCACTTTTCGGTTGCGACCATTGATGCTCAATCGTGCTGCGACAACATCTCCCGTCGCGGGCAACGACACCTCGGCGGTGGTGTTGGCTGGAATCTTCAGCGCGAGAGTGTAACTCTGCTCGGTGTTGTTTATTGTGGCAGCCACGCCTCCGCGGATGGTCGGTACAACGGCCTCCATCTGCTTGAGCGTGGATGTCTGTGGCGCAATCGCAATCTTGCCAAATCCCGCCTCAAGCGGTCTTATGCCCACCACATAGCGCGGAATGATGTTGGCGGGAGCAGCGCCCCACGCGTGGTTCCAATCCTGGTTTGGTTTGAACTTATCGTCCCACGCCTCGTATGTTATTGTGGCGTTGTGGCGCACCATATTATACCAGCCTCGCTCATCCTGCTTGGTCAGCATCGCGAGGGCGTAATCATCGTCATAGTGCTCATATAGCGCCTCCATCAGGAACTGCGCCGCATATACGCTGCACGCCATTCCCTTCGAGTGGATGTGCTCCAGCACTCTTTGGCGGTGCTCCTCGGGCACAAGACCCAACGCAAGGGCGAAGTGGTTGGCGTGGAGCGAGTGGTGGTCAGCGCCGATGCCGTCACGATATAACCCCTTCTCCAGGTCGAAAAAGTGGGCGTTGAAGTCTGCGAAAAGTTTGTCGCACTCCGCCTTTAGTTGCTCCGCCTCGTCGGTGCGGTCGGCCAGTTGCGCCATCTGTTGCAGGATAACCAGAGCGCGGTAGTGGAACGCATTGACTACGGTGTTATAGTCCGCGAGGCGGTAGTTATCATCCTCGCCGTGCTCCCAGTCGCCGCAACGAGGCCAGTCCACGATGTCGCGGATATTGCCGCCAAAGCGTATCGACGAGCGGAACGCATCACTCTTGACCTTATCATCAGTCGTGGAAATCAATCCATTCTCGCGGCGCAATGATGAGAGGGTGCGAGCCTTCAGGATGTCATAGTTCGCCTCGATTGAGCGCTTGTCGCCCGTATAGAGATAGTCGTTCCACACGATTATGAGCGCCTGCAATATCCACTCGGTAGGCCAAGTGGGGTGGTTGAGCAGATACTCCGATGTACGGCGCGCCATCGCGAACTCGCGGTCGGTGGTGTAGTGGCTCAACTGGTTGATGAGCGCGTCCGCCTCGTAGGGGATGCGCTCGCGGTCGCCATCTACATAAATGCCGAGCGCGGATGTCGCCTTGATTGAGTATTTGCAGAGTTCCCAGACGGCGTTCAGGATATCGTTGTCGCTGTGGAACTGCGCCGCCGCATAGTCAAACGGGTATATTGCCGTATGGCGCACAATATCCTCGCGCGAGATGTTGCCAGCATAACCCTCCACCTCGCAGTAGCGCATCGGCGCGACCTCACCGATGTAGTTGGGCATCAGTATTGCCTGCGGACCTGTGTTGCGCCTATCGTGGGCGGGGATGATGGGGTAGGTGTGGCGACCCTTGCGTAGAGGCAGGGCGTAGCGGTAGTAGCGCACAGTGCCGTGTGGACGGCTGTTTACGCGACCATCCTTGCTATCCTCGCCAATGGCAATGTAAATCGTGTCGTTGTCGCGCTGTGAGTCTAAAGTGACCTCCAACGAGCAGAACGATGCGCGACCGAAGTCTATAAATGTCGTTGTGGGGTCAATCTTGCGGATGGTGGTAGGGTGCTCCCTCTCGCGCACCTGCGGACGGAACGAACAGGCGTAGGGCTGTAACTCCTCGGCGGTGCGGAACGCCACGCACTCCGACCACTCGCCTCTTTCGGCGGAGGTTGCCACCTGAACACTCCAGTAATATGTTTTGCTGGCGGCAAGGTCTGCGCCTCCGTAGGGCACTGCAACCGATTCTGCGCTGCGTACGCGACCGCTATCCCACACCTTTCCCGCGTGGTCGGCGGCGTCGGCTGGGTTATCATCCACCACGATGCGATACCACCTCTGCACGATATTGTTTCGCCCAGCGCTCTGGGGCACTATCCACGAAAATGTGGGTCGCGACGAGCGGATGGCAGCATATTGATACTCCGCGAACTCGCCCTCCGCGAGGTCTGTCATCTGCCTCTCGGCGCGGTAGCCATTCTGGTAGAGCGCCGAAGCCTCGCCGACAAGGTCGGTGAGCAGTCCCGTAGCGCGGTTTTGCGCCATAAGGTTGAGCGATAGGGCAGCAAGCAGTGCGGCAAGCGCAGTGCGTAATATTGATTTTCCCATAGGATGCGGTCTTTAGGTTTTAGGTAGTGTAAAATTAACACTTTTACGCCGCAAATCAAAGTTTTACCCCGAATAAAAAAAAGTTGCCACCGACCGCGTGGGTCAATGGCAACCTATTTTCAAAAGTCTTGAGCCTACTAACGAGGACCGCCCATAGGACCACCCATTGGAGGACCCATTCTCATACCCTGCTGACCCTTGCCGTCAGAGATGCCGTAGTCAGAGAGTGACTGCGAGCCCTTCTTGCCGAAGAAACGCAGGTTGTAGTTGAACTGAACGGTGTAGTAGCGACCGATTACGCTGCTCCAAGAGTTCTGTGTGAAACCAGAGCCAGTAGAGCGTGAGAACGCCTTGTTCTGGTTGAAGATGTCGTTCACACCGAACATAATCTCACCCAACTGATTCTTGAACAACTTGTGGCCGATGAAGGCATTGCAGAGTGTGTAAGAGTCGTTGTAGTTGTTGGTGTAACCGATGTACTGGATGTACTGGGCATTAGCCGAGAATGTAAAGCCCTTCAGGAACACAGCCTTGAGCGTAGCCTCTGCGTTGTGGTTGAAGTACTCGTTCTTGCCCTGTGTGCCGAGTGAGTTGTTTGCCTGGTTGAAACCACCACCCCACGAGAGTGTGAAGTCGATATTCTCCGAGATATTGCTACCCAACACGATGTTTGCGTTGTAACCGATGTTGCTTGCGATGTTCTTCTCTCCGTTGATGAGCGAAGGAGTCTCGTTGTAACTTACGCCACCCATCAAGTTCAGGTTACACTTCATAAAGTTCAATGGCAAACCATAGTTCAAGTGAGTACGCAGGTCGAGGAAGCCATCCACATTCTCGGTTGTAGAGTACTGGATTGGTGTCGAGCCCACCTCGTTGATAATATCCTGTGGGATGTTGCCACCAGTGTAGAGGCTCTGTGCGAGGTAGTTCTGCGTAGTCTGGAACGAGAACATCCACATCAGGGTCTGCGCCTTCTCCAGGTTGGTGAAGTTGTAGTGGAAGTTAAAGCGGTGAGAGTAGGCGGGGTTCAGGTTCTCGTTACCGCGTGATACATACTGCGTATTAGAGATGTCGAGGATGTTCTGCAACTGTTGGATGCGTGGGTTGTCGGTGCTTGACATCAAGAACACACGCAATGAGTTCTGCTTGTTGAACTGGAAGTTACCCATCGCAAAGTATGTGAAGTCGTTGTAAGAGCGCTTCACTGGCTGCGACTGGAGCGCCTGCACCTGACCGTCGAGAGTAGAGTACTGGTAGGCGAGGTTCACAACGATGTTGTTCTTCTCCTTTGCCCAACTGAAACCGGGACCTACGCGGTGAGTTGTATAGTCGCTTGTGTAGATGTTCGAGAGGGCTGGGTCGAGAACGCCATTTGTATATGTGCCGTCGTTGCCGAAGTTAAATGTGCTCTTGTTGCTCTCCTGACCGGTGAAGTTGAAGTCGTAGCGGAGTGTCACCTGTGCGTACTTCGATACTGGCTCTGCGTAGTTGATTGCAGCGCCGATGCCGAGGTTGTCAGATGTAGATGTGCCAGCGAGGTAGCGCAAGTACTCTGTGCCGTCGGTTGCGGTGTTAGAGTAACTGCGTGACTCGTTGTCGTTGTCGCGGTAGTTCACACGACCATCCACAGTGATGAAACGACCAGTCTTACCCAACTTCAAACGATACTGGATGAACTCCGAGATGTTGTAACCGCCGTTGTCACCTTTGCTACCATTCTTGATGAGGTTGTTGATAGCGTCGCCCACCTGCGTACCGTTGGTCTCGCTGAATGGGTCGTATGACTGGAGACTGAAGTTTGTACGCGACATAAACGACTGATTTTCCGAGATGCGCCAATCAACACGCGCACCCAAACGGTGGTTGTAGTTGTGGTTGTTGCTTTCGCTCTCCTGCTCCAAAGTACCGAGGTCAGCCAAAGGAGCCTCATACCACTTGATAGTCTGCGAGAGGTTGCGAGTCTTTGAGTCGTTGTAGAAGTAGTTTGCTTGCAACTTAACCTTATCCTTCTCGCCCCAAGAGTTCGAGTAGTTAAGACCTACGGCGCTCACCTTCGCAACACCGCTCTGTGGGCGTACCATATACTGACCTACGCCGCCGCGACCCATACCGCCGCCGTGACCGCCAGTAGAGCCGGTTGCGCCAACGATATCCTCGAATGAGAAGTTCTGCTTGTTAAGGTTGTTGAAAAGACCGAGCAATGTCAAGCGGCTTGCACCGTTGAAGTGGCTCACGCTACCGCCTGCCAAATACTTGTGGTGGTCGGTCACCTCGTCAGTCTCTGGCTGGTAGCCGTAGCCTGCGAAGAGTTTACCGAATACGCCCTGACGCATACCTGGCTGTGTAACGATGTTCAAAGCCTTGAAACTGTCGCCATCGTCCATACCCGAGAACTCGGCGTTGTCGCTCAACTTATTATATACCTCGATATTCTTTACTGCCTGTGCTGGGAGTGAGTTCAAGGCTGTCGATACATCCTCGCCGAAGAACTCCTTACCATCGACATAAATCTTCTTTACGGTCTCACCCTGCGCCTCTACCGAGCCGTTCTTTACGGTGATACCTGGCATCTTCTTCAACAGACCCTCCACATCGGCGTCGCTTGCCACCTTGAATGCGTCGGCGTTGTAACTTACGGTGTCACCCTTCTGCGATGCGCGGATAGCCTGCACCTCCTTGACAACCATATCAATCTTTGTCGATGCCTCCTTGAGTTCTACCTTGCCCAAGTCCTTGTTTGCAGAGTTAATCTTCACATCCATCTCCAGATCGTCATAACCCAGGAATGCCACTGTGAGTTTGTAGTCACCATACTTCTGCGCTGGGATAGTCACCTTACCCTTGTCGCCCGAAGTGAAGTGCTTTGCATCGTCAAGGTTAGCGGTTGGGGCGATGCTTACTACGGCACCAACTACCGCCTGCTTGTTCTGTGCATCAATGATTGTCATTGATAGTTTACCGCTCTGCGCGTAAGATGCTGCGAAGAGGCAGGTAAACAGAATAGTCATTAATAACTTTCTCATGTTTATCTTTGTTTTTATGTTTTTGCTCTTGAAAAGAATGACCGATTGCCGTTAATTATTTCCTTGCGGGCACAAAGATATAAATATATCTTTGATATCAATACACTTTTAGGGTGAAATGACAAAATCGGGGTGCCAACTGAAGCTGACACCCCCTCCGAAAAACAACCTAATTTCCATTACTGCCCTTAATGGATACCTTTGGATAGGTTGAGATAGGTTTGCTCCCAACCCCCATTTCTTAAGTGACTATTAGAAGTCGCCGCCACCGAAGCCGCCGCCGAAGCCACCAGGACCACCCTGACCAGGACCGCCGAAGCCACCCTGACCGCCCTGCTGACGCTGCTGCATCTGCTCACGCATACGCTGCTCCTGGGCCTTCTTCTGCATCTGCCACTTCTTGTACTGCTTCTCTGTGAGAATCTTCTTCATAGCAGTCTCCTCGGCAGTCACCTGTGCCTGACGCTGCTCCTGCATCTGCTTCATCCACGCTGCACGGTCCTCCTCGCTCATGTTACGGAAGTCCTGGCGCTGACCCTGCTCACCCTTCTCGCGAGCCTCCTGCATAGCCTTCATACGCTCTGCGCGCTCTGCCTCCTGCTTCTTGAAGTTAGCGAGGTGGTACTCGTAGATCTTCTTGTTCTGCTCTGCGCTCAAATCGAGGCTCTTTGTCATACGATCTGCCTGCATCTGTGCGCGCTGCTCAACTGTCATACGCTGGCGCTGTGGACGCTGACCATTCTGTCCCTGAGGACCCTGTGGGCCCTGTGCTGAAGCGCAAGTGGCGATCATAGCCATTGCTGCTACCAAAAATACTTTAAGAGTTTTCATATTTTCAAACTAAATATTAATCATTTGCTCGTTACAAAAGTAGTGACAATATTTCAATGTTGGCGCTTCACCCGCGGTTAGTCGGCTGATTGTGGGGGTGAAACGACTAATTCGAGGGTTGAATCGCCATCAGCCACTGCTTAAATTCGGGCACGCGAGCCTTCGAGATGATAATCTTCTCGGGCGCTTCAATCACAAGGTTGAGCGAAAGGCGGCTGCCGAACCATACGGCGATGTCCTTCACAGACTTGCGCGACACGATAAACTGGCGGTTGGCGCGGAAGAACTCATCGGCGGGCAACAACGACTGCAAGGTCTCCAGCGTGCGGTCCACGATATACTTCTCGCCCGAATGGGTGAATGCCGACACCTTCTCGTTTGAGGTGTAGAAGAATGCGATGTCGTCAATCGACAGAGGGATAATCTTATCCTTGTAGTGAACGAGGAATACGCGCTGGTTCTCCTGCTTGCTCGCCGAGGCCATACTCTCCACGCGCGACTTGTACTCGGTGCGCTCGATGCCGCTCAACTGCGCCAACTTGTCGATGGCGTGACGCAGGTCCTCCTCCTTGATGGGCTTGAGGATGTAGTCGATGCTGTTCACCTTGAATGCGCGCAGGGCGTACTCGTCGTAGGCGGTGGTGAAGATGATGGGGGCGGTGATTGTCACCTTGTCGAAGATGCGGAACGACTCGCCGTCGGCCAGGTGAATATCCATAAACACCAGGTCGGGCGTGGTCTGGGTGCTATCCTCGAAATACTCCACACTCTCCTCGATGCTCTCCAGTACGGTGAGCACATTGTACGAGGGTGCTACCTTGCGAAGGATTGCTTGCAGGTTGTTGGCAGCAGCCGTCTCGTCTTCTATAATCAGTACATTCATCTTTTCTGCGTTTAGGGTTTAATTTTCAGGTCTCTGCAATGGCAGGCGCACCGCGAACTCTGTCTCGGTGTCGATAATCTCGATGTCGGTGCCAGTGATTAACTGCCAGCGGCTGCTCAAGTTTTTCAGTCCGATGCCCGTAGATGGCTCTGGCTCAAGTTTTGGCGCCTTGTGGTTGCTCACCACAAGCGTCGAGCCCTCGGTGCGGATTGAGATGTGGAACGGATGCTTGCGCGTGATGGTGTTGTGCTTCACTGCGTTGCCGATGAGCGGCTGAAGTGTCAGCGCGGGCAGAGTCCAGGAGTTGTATTTCTCGTCAATCTCGATGTCGAAGAATAGTTTGTCGGCGTAGCGTACCTTGAAGAGTTCGCCGTAGGCCTTCGCAAACTCCATCTCCTCCTGAAGGGTCGATTTGGTGTTCTGACCATTCTGCAAGATGTAGCGGAAGGTGTACGAGAGTTGGTCGATGTACTCCAGCGCCTTCTCGTCGTTCTTGTCGCGCACCAGCATCGAGAGCGAGTTGAGCGAGTTGAAGAAGAAGTGGGGGTTAATCTGTCCCACCAGCATATTATAGCGGCTCTGGATGTTCTCCGTACGCAGGTGCTCGTTCTCCAAGAGGATTTTTTGCTGCTGATACAGAAGCAGATAGATGCGACCATAGAGGATGGCAACCACCAGCACCACCATACATTTCAAAACTCCCATCCAGTCAATCATCGAAGGCGTCTGATTCTGCGAAATCATCACCAGGCGGCCTGTCTGCCAGTTCACAACGGGGGTGAGGAAGTAGCAGGCGATGGTCAGTAGGATGACAATGGCGCAGCGTTGCAGATACTTGCCGCGATTGATTGAGTCGATACGCATAGTCATCACCATCAGCAACAGGAACGAGAGGCTGAAGTAGAAGAGCATCTGCACCAGAGTGTCCTGATTGCGCTTTGGGCGGTCATAGATTGCTGGCGCGGGAATCTCGTTGCCGTTTTGTGTGCGTACCACATCGAGGCTTGGGTTGCTGTTGCCGCGTGGCGGGAAGAGTGTGCAGACAATCTCGTCGCCGTTTTGCAGGTTGTACCAACGCACCTTGCGGTTGCTCACGAATATGCTATCGACCTCAAAAGCGCGTATGGGGTGCTCCACCACCACCTTCTCGGCGGGGATGACATAGCCGTAACCATCGGGCGAGAGGTGGAAGATACCCTTGCACTCGGGACGCTCCGTCATCTCCTGCTCGATGCGCTGACGCTGGTCGTTGCTCTCGCGCTCTGCGACAATCATCGAGAGTAGATACGAGAAGTTTATCGTCAGCGAAATCACGCTGGCGATGAGTATGTTGATGACCAGGTTGGAACGCTTGAATTTCAATACATTCATAGTGTTGTAGTTTTGTGGTTTCTCTTTTGGTCGGGCAGCGGTAGGGTGATTGTGTTAGGGTTGTTCGCGGGGTTACTCCTCCTCCTCCTTATACCACGAGGCGTAGAGTTGGTAGTCGCGTGCCGTACGCTTTACGATATGCTCGCGCTGCTCGGGTGTAATCTCCTTCACCTTCTTGGCTGGCACACCGGCATAGACAGAGTTTGGCTCCAACTGCGCTCCCGACAATACGAGTGCGTTAGCCGCGATGATACAGCCCTCGGGCACTACGGCATTGTCCAGCACGGTTGCGCCCATACCGATGAGCACGCTGTCGCCGATGATTGCGCCGTGGATGGTTGCGTTGTGACCCACCGACACATCGTTGCCGATATGTGTCTGCGATGGCTTTGGTGACTTGTCGTAGAGGGTGTGGATAACCGCTCCGTCCTGGATGTTTGTGCGGTCGCCGATGGTGATTTTGTTCACATCGCCACGCAACACCGCGCCATACCAGATAGAACAATCCTTACCGATTGTCACATCGCCGATAATTGTAGCCGTCTCGGCCAAAAAAGTATTCTCTCCAATCGAGGGTGTGCATCCCCTCACTTTTCTAATCAATGCCATAAGTTTTAATTCAAAATTTAGAATTCAAAATTCAAAATTACTCATCCTTCTTTGCATTTCGCCAGAGCACATCCAACTCCTCGGCGGTCATCTCCGAGAAGAGGCGGTCGCCCGCCTCTGCCTCCATATGCTGGAAGCGTGAGATAAACTTCTTGTTGGTCTTTTCGAGTGCCAACTCGGGATCGATGCCGTACAGACGGCACATATTAATCAGTGCAAAGAACAGGTCGCCAATCTCCGACTCGGTGCGCTCGTGGTTGCCCGTAGCCATCTCCACCTCAATCTCGGCAATCTCCTCCTTGACCTTTGCCCATACATCCTCCTTCTGCTCCCAGTCGAAGCCCGACGATGCAGCCTTCTCGCCCACGCGGAACGCCTTGACCATCGCTGGCAATGAGCGAGGTACACCGCCCAGGATGCCGCCCTGACGCTTCTTCTTGCGTAGTTTCAACTCCTCCCAGTTCTTCATCACCTCCGCAGGGGTGTCGGCGTGGATGTCGCTATATACATGTGGGTGGCGGTAGATGAGTTTGTCGCACTCGGCATCTGCCACATCGGCAAAGTCGAACTTGCCCTCCTCCTCGCCAAGTTTCGAGTAGAAGATAACATGCAGGAGCAGGTCGCCCAACTCCTCCTTGATACCCTCCATATTACCCTCGGCGATGGCATCCACCAACTCGTAGGTCTCCTCTATTGTGTTGTTGCGCAACGACTCGAATGTCTGCTCTCTATCCCAGGGGCACTTCTCGCGCAGGGTGTCCATCACCTCCAGAAGTCGCGCTGCTGCTTTAAGTTTGTTCTCCATAAAATGTGTTATTTCCAATAAATCATCTACAAAGTTATGATTTTCCGCGCGAAAATAGTATATTTGTATGTAATATTTTTACCGCTATGAGAAGATTTTGGCTAATTGCAATGCTCTGCACGGTGATTTTTCACCTCTCGGCGTCGGCGCAGAATGTGGTGCCCGAACCGAAAAAGATTGAAAAAAGGAACGGAGCGTATCATATACAGACAACGACTAAAATTACACACTCATTGGGACTCCGTTCCTTGGCTGAACGCCTGGCGGAGTACCTGCCGCTCGACATTCGCGAGTATAACGCTGCCGAGAGGGGTAATATTGTGTTGCTGGAGCGAGAAAATCTTGCCGCCGAGGCGTATCGCCTTGAGGTCAGCGAGGAGGGCATCACGATTGAGGGTGGCTCGTCCGCGGGCGTGCATAACGGCATCGAGACGCTGCTGCAACTTTTGCCCTCGATGGTCTATTCCAAAGAGTTGTCGTTCCCCGTGGCGGTGGGCTGCTGCGAGGTGGAGGATGAGCCGAGGTTTGCCTATCGTGGTTTTATGCTTGATGTCTGCCGCACCTGGATGTCGGTCGAGGAGGTGAAAACCTTTATCGAGCGACTGGCGCACCATAAAATCAATAAGTTACATATCCACCTTTCGGACGATGAGGGCTGGCGCATAGAGATTAAATCGCACCCCGACCTTACCGAGGTGGGTGGCTTCCGTGGCGTGGGCTCGCCCGTTGCGGCGCGCTATGGCAAGTGGAATGAGCGCTACGGCGGATACTATACGCAGGAGCAGATGCGCGACATCGTGGAGTATGCCGCGGTGCGTAATATCGAGATTATCCCCGAGATTGACCTGCCTGGTCACAGCCACAATCTGGCGCGCGTGCGTCCCGAGATACTCTGCAACTACACCCCTGGACTGAAGGCGTCGGATGGCTATGATACGCGCAGCGTGATGTGTGTGGCGAAGCAGAGCAACTACGATCTGCTGGATGATGTATTCCGCGAGTTGGCGGAGGTCTTTCCATCGAAGTGGGTGCATATTGGTGGCGACGAGGTGAACACCTCGCAGTGGAGCCGTTGTCCCGACTGCAAGGCACTGATGGCGAGCGAGGGCATAGGCATCGAGAAGTTGCAGGAGCACTTTATGAACCGCGTGGCGAAGATTGTCGGCAACTACGGCAAGAGCCCTTGCGTGTGGAACGAGGCGATGAAGGCGGGCACGCTCACCAAGTCGGCGCAGGTCTATGGCTGGGAGAGTGTCGCGGCGTGTCGCAAGGCTACGGCGGAGGGGTATAAGACGGTGGTGATGCCTGGCGCATACTTCTACTTCGATATGCGACAGACCCAGCGCGAGCCTGGTCACGATTGGGCGGCAATATTCGATGCGAAGAAGCCTCTGTCGTTCGACTTCGCCGAGCAGGGCTTTACCGAGGCGGAGATGGCAAATGTCGTGGGTGTGCAGGCGTCGTTCTTTAGCGAGTTGTATATCTCTCACCGCGACGACGAGCGCGACTATATCTACTACCAGACCTATCCCCGCATCTGCGCCTTGAGCGAGTTGGCGTGGCGTGGCGAGGGCGGCGAGTGGAAGACCTTTTATGCCAAGATGGTGGAGAGCCATTATAGCCGTATGGTGGCGATGGGCATTGATTTTCGCCTGTTTCCGCCCGTGGTGAGTTATGCCGATGGCGTGTTGAAGGCCTCGACCGACGACAGCGCACACATATATTATAATATAGTGGGCGAGGCAGAGCCCAAACGCTACGAGCGTCCAATCACAACCGATAAACCGCAACTCTACTCATTCTTTACGCGTATGGGCGGAGCGCAGAGCCCCGAGGCGGCGGTGAAGTCGCACTGGCGAATGTTGCAGCCCGTGGTGAAGATTACCTCGTCGATGGAGCCCAGCGAGCGCTTCCCATTCTCGAATGCCGAGGGCTATGGTCGCATCTCCCGTACGGCGAGGGTATGCCGCGAGGGCGACTGGTTGCTCTACACCTTCGAGAAACCCGTTTCGTGCCGTCGTATGGAGATTTCGACGGGCAACCTCCAACTGCCGCGCTACATTTTCAATGCGGGATATATGGAGGTGAGCGAGGATGGCGTGAACTTCAAGCGTGTGGGCGACCTGAAGAATGGTGGCTGCGCGATAGAAAACCCCTCGCGCCCAATCAAGGCGGTGCGTGTGGTCTGCACCGAGAACGGCAACGGCGCAGATTTCGTTACGGTGCAAGCACCTAAAGTCTATCCTAAACTCTAAATACTATGCAGAACTACCTTGAGATTGATTCGCTGGAAGCGCTGGAGCGTCTGCTCGATAGTGAGGGCGTAATCGCTCGTTGTGCTTTTCAGTGTATAGATTTCTACGATGTGCCGCGTGCCATTGAACGCATATATAGCGACTGTATCTTTATGGGGTGTCGCATCCCCGAGTCTATGATGCGCGGAGTGGATAACCGCTGTTACCTCTTCCCATCGTTGCGTAAGCCCTTCAATACATTCCCACCGCGTCTGTATGATGCGCAGACCTTGTATGCTGGTTACGACCCTCGTTGCGAGGCGAGTTTTCGTGAGTGCTACGACACACGCGTCTATCGTCACTATGTGGGCAAGGGTAAAATATCGTCGGATATAAGCGAGATGCTGGCGCGAGCGCTTCACGACCACTCCATAAGCGACGCTCTGCACGAGATGCTGGCGCGCTACGATGAGCGTAAGGTGGTGGCGGTTATGGGCGGTCACGCAGTGTTGCGAACAGATGAGAATTATGTGAAGATTGCCCTTATAAGCAAACTCCTCACCGAGCAGGGCTACCTGATGTTGAGCGGTGGCGGACCTGGCGCTATGGAGGCGACGCACCTCGGCGCGTGGATGGCGGGCAGAGAGGTGTGGGAACTCTATGAGGCGGTCGAGATGCTCATCGAAGCGCCCTGCTACAAGGATGCGGACTGGCTCTCTTCGGCATTTGAGGTCATCGAGCGCTACCCACGCCGTAAGGATTTTTGCAGCATCGGCATCCCCACATGGTTCTATGGTCACGAGCCTGCAACGCCATTTGCGAGCCACATAGCCAAGTATTTCGACAACAGCGTGCGCGAGGATGGTCTGCTGGCGGTGGCGAAGGGTGGCGTGATTTACACTCCAGGCAGCGCAGGCACGATGCAGGAGATTTTTCAGGATGCAGCGCAGAACCACTACGAGACATTCGGCTTCGCCTCGCCGATGGTATTCTTTGGCGAGGAGTATTGGACCAAGCAGGTGCCCGTCTATGAGTTGCTCGAAAAGTTGCAGCAGCAGGGTAAGTACCGCAACTTGTTGCTCTCCATCACCGATGACATCGAGAGCGTGGTGGAGCACATCCTCTCATTCGGCAGTGCAGCGTAATGTTTAGTTTGTAATATTTTAATTGCGAGAAAGTGATGAAAAGATTGTTTTATATTGTTGCGATGTTCTGTTTGGCTGCTTGCGGCGGCGGAAACACCAGCGACGAGGTGGTTGTGGAGTTGCGTAGTCGAAAATTTGATTTTTCAACCACACAAGCACCTTTAGATATAGACTTTGGCACTCAGTTTTCAAGTTTGGAAGATGTAACCAAAGGCTTTACCATTAAGTTTCAACTCGATTTGCCAAGATTGGATAAATCTTTAGCACATCAGACTCTGTTTGAGGTGAGTGATGTTGTCAAATTTTCATATTCTCTTCGCAGCCCAGATGAATGGAGTCACCAGAACTACCCCGCTTGTTGGAGAGAGGGGGATGAATGGGTGCCAGTGATTGAGGCTGAATTGATGTTGCAGTCGGAGGATGGTAAGCAAAATGAGAAATTGACGGTTGGTGTTCCTTTGGCGGCGCTGGAGAATGTTAATAGCGTGAGTGAGGTGGTGTTGCACTTTACGGGCGTGGAGTTTTCTATCTATGTTGATGGCAGATTGTATGATAGCGACTTTGCAATCGGTTATCCCTCGTTGAGTGAGTGGCATACAGTGAGCAGCGCAGAGCAGGTTTATAACCCCGTATTTTACGCCCCAGCGCTCCTGCCCGCAGTGGTTGAGGAGTATCCGACCGACAATAATATCCAATACTGGACACCGCCGTTCCATAATGCGTGGGTGGGCGATGTGGCGACAATCTACCACAAGGGTCGCTACCACATCTTCTACCTCTTTGACCGACGCGGTCACGCCAGCAAGTTGGGTCGTGGTGGTCACTACTTCGAGCACCTCTCGACCGAGGATTTCAAGACCTGGGTGGAGCACGAGCCCGCGGTGGCGATTGAGCACCAGTGGGAGACTCTGGGTACGGGAACACCTTTTATATATAACGATAAGTTGCATTTGGCGTATGGTCTGCACACCACGCGCATCTATCCTCGCGAGCAGACTACGCTGCCGATGATGTGGGGCTATTTTGACGAGCATAAAAAGACGCAGGTGGTGGACTACACCTCAATAAAGGATGTTGTGGCGGCAGGCTCGACCTATTCGGTGAGTGCCGATGGCGTTGCCGATTTCAGCAAGAGTCACACGCTTATCCACCCTTGCGAGAACCCAAGTATCTTCACCGATAGAGAGGGTAGGCTGCGTATGCTTGCCAACTACGGCGCACGCGGCGAGTGGAGCGCAGAGTCGCTCGACGAGGGGTGGCAGTGTGTTAATGATACATTCCCTCCGGGTGGCGACTGCACATTCTTCTTCGAGTGGGGCGGCTACGAATATATTATAGGTGGCTTCCGCCAACTCTTCAGCCGTCGCTCGGGAGAGGGCGATGACCGCTGGTGGGATATGGTTGCCGAGGGTCGCGATATGTACAATGGCTTGTCGGTGCCTGCTGTAAGCGAAATAGCAGATGGTCGCCGACTTCTGGCGGGCTGGGTCAAGACCCGCAACTGGGGCGGTGTGCTCGTTCTGCACGAGATGGTGCAGTTCCCCGACGGAGCACTCGGTAGCAAGTGGATGGAGGAGGTTGTCCCCGCAACCGAAAAGGCGGAGGTGTGCTCTGCGGAGGATGTTATCTCGGCTGAAGAGCCATCGTTTATGCTCACCTTCGATGTTGAGCCCGAAGAGGCTTATCGTGGTCGCATCGGCGTGACCTTGAGTGGCGAGGGTGGCGAAAAGAGCGCTTGCGAGTGGCAGATGATGTTTGACCGCTGTCGCGCGCAGTTCTCGACGGCGGTTGAGTGTGGCTTTGCCCAGAATGAGCGCACATTGAGCGAGGGTGGCGATGCTGCTGCGGCACACAACTATGCCATCACGGGCGGAATGCCTCAAAAGGGCAAGGTGCGCGTGCGAATGTGCGTCTATAACCATAGCAAGTTGCGTGGCTCGATTGTCGATGTTGAGATTGCGGGTCAGCGCACGATGTTGAGTTACCGTCCCGATTTGAAGGTTGAGGGCGTGGCGTTCCATTCCGACGGCGTGAAGGTGGCTAACATCAGGAAGGCGAATTTGAAATAACGATATAATCGCTTCGTTTTGAGCGGTATTTCCCAGTCGTGAGGAGGTTTTCTGTGGCTGGGAGTACCGCTTTTGTTTGCATATTGCATAAAAATGCAAAAATCAGCAATTCTACTTGTGTGACACCTCAAACGCCCCGCTTGCCTAAAGTTATTAACAAAAACCACCCATTGAAATAACGAAATGTAAGGTTCACAGCCACTTCGGGGCGAGTTTTGGTCAAAAATTACACCCGCCAAAACGCAATTTGTTAATAATTTTTTAACATTGGCGGTACAACCTATGAATTTTATTACTACCTTCGCATCGTTTTCACAAAAATAAATATCTTTTTATAAACTTAATAACTAGTAATTATGCGTACAATTTTGCGTAACACATTGATCTTTTGCTCATTGGTATTGATGGGCATGGGATTCTCTGCTTGCTCGAAGGATGAGACGCCAGATCCAGTTGTTCCAGAAATGGCAGCTGTTGCAGAGGCGACCTCGTGGGATACTGCTAAGGTAACAGTTTCTACAAAGTCTATTTCAGAGTGGGCTTGGATGGTATTGCCAGCAAACGAGCAGGTTCCATCAGAGACAGTAATTTTCAAGGATGGTACAGCCGTAGAGGGTGCTGATGGTGAGATCACAATCAACATCAACGGTCTTGACCGCTTGACTGAGTATTCATTCTACGCTGCTGCGAAGTATGTAGATGAGTATCAGCAGGAGAAGTTCTTCGAGGATGTAGTTGTTGCAGAGTTCACAACTACTGACTACACCGACGAGATCACTATCGTTAAGACAACTATCGAGGGTGCTGAGGTACATGTTAAGATTCCTGAGGATGTAAAGGCTCGCGGTAACGCTATCCGTTGGGGTCTTGCAAACAAGGCAATGTACAACAACAACAAGGTACAGTGGGGTCAGACTGACGCATCTATGTTGGATTTGAACCTCGATGTTTACACTCACGCTGCATTCCTTAACGATACTACTCTTCTCATCGACGAGTACCACCGTTTCGAGCGTGATGAGAACGGCGAGTTGGTTCTCGATGAGTGGATGTTCGAGCCTATCTACTACTGGGATTTCGTAGCACCAGGTGAGCCATTGGTATTGATTATGGCTGAGGCTGCTTGGGGTGAGAGCGACTTCGGTTGGGGCGAAGGCTGGTACCGTATCCCATTCGACTTCTGGGGTTATGATGAGGCTATGTGGTTTGGTGATATGCCAAACGAGGAGGATTACTGGGAGGAGGGTGCTTACCACAAGGTGGTTGAGTTCTCTTCTGCAGCTCCAGAGGCTTTCGAGGGCAGCGTTGAGGTTGGTACAGTAGGTCTTGCTCCTAATGGTGGCGCTATCACATTGAACCCATCTGAGGAGGTATTCTGCTACAGCGTTGGCGTATTTGACAATGCAAGCTACATTGACTACACTGATATGTTCCTCGGAGGTGACGAGAGCTTGATGCAGTGGTTCTCTACTTCATACATCGGTATGTACTCTATCGGCTTCCAGACTTACTACGCTTCTGAGGGTCCACTTGAGTTGGGTCTCTTGGATTACTTCTTGTACGAGCTCGTTCCAGGTGCTGACTACCATGTTGTTGTAACAGCTATGCCTGGCGTAGATAGCGAGGATGGTATGGTTGCTGACCCATCTCGTCAGAACTTCCAGCACATCACATTCCAGATTCCAGACTTCACATTGCCAGCACCACAGATGCAGGTAACAGGTCTTGAGCCTACTTCAGCATACAAGGTTCGTTTCAATGTTAAGTGTCTCAACTGGCAGGAGGCTCCTGTTGCAGAGGCTTCTTACGCAATGAACTACGTTCGTGAGTTCAACGAGACTTTGGAGTACGACACTTACGAGTCACTTTGTGAGTCTAACCGCGACTACGGTTATGTATTCACTGAGGACGAGGTTGCACAGATGAACTCTGACGGTGGTGTTATCGTTGAGTTCGATTCACGCGAGAACGCACAGTCTCGTTTGGCTGTAATGGGCTGGAACGAGGAGGGTCGTCCAAGCACATTTGAGGGCGAGAACCCATCAGCAGTTGCTGAGGCTCGTTCAGCTGTGTTGCCAGACGCTGATCCTATCGCATCTACACTCTATGAGGATTTGGTAGGTGACTGGACTGCAACTGCAACAGTTCGCGTACAGAAGTACGGTGAGTTGGAGAATGGTGATTACGGTTACTACTATGTAACAGAGGAGTTGACACGCAAGATCACTATCGGTGACCTCTACTGCCCAGAGTCAATGACTGAGGAGGCTTACGAGATTTACGAGTCACAGGGCGTATCACGCGAGAAGGCTGACGCTTACTTCGCAGAGCTCAAGTCTGGTATCGAGACTTACAACGCTGCAGTTCGTGGTCAGAACCGCTTGCTCTGTACAGGTTGGGACTTCAACTTGAACGCAACTGCAACTTACAACCCACTTGGCTTGGCTACTCCTTGGGATTTGTTCCTCAACACAGACGGTTACAACGCTTCATCAGTTGAGCCTTTGATGTACGAGTTCGGTCCAAAGTGGTTCTTGCAGGTAGCAGAGGGTGGCCAGACAGCATTCGTACCAGTTAACCCTAACCGCATCGCTCCTTTGACAAGCTGGACAAGCGGTACAGAGTACTACCTGGTAGGTTGCGATTTGGAGAACGAGTATGCTAATGCAACTCCAGCAGACGAGGCTGATATGGATGACGCAAGCAAGTGGCCAAACATCCCAGTTGAGATCTCTGAGGACAAGCAGACTGTAACTATCAAGTCTTACACTGACGAGGACGGTAATGTATACTATCCAAATGTTGTATCAAGCGGCTACTGGGGCCCAACAATCTTCGCTTCACAGGTTGTATCTGATGTTGTGATGACAAAGGGTTGGTCAGAGCCAGAGGCAACTGCAAAGGTTAACATCAATGCTACTCGCAAGGCTGCTGCTTCAGTAGACCACAGCAAGGATGCAAAGATTGCTATCAGCGAGACATTTGCTCCAATGCAGGCTCCAAAGGTACGCACACCATTCTTCAACGAGGAGAAGGTTTCATACAAGAAGATTGAGGGTGTGAAGGCCGTTTCTATGGAGGAGTGCAAGGCGCGTATGCAGAAGCTTAACGCTACAAAGGTTCGCAAGTAATACGACTCTAATATTCGCAATGGGGAGTTCCTCTACAAGGGGACTCCTCATTTGCGGTTTTTTAATAAAAAGGATCAAAATCAAGAAAATTATGAAGAAGCTGTTTTGTTTGTTCGGGTTGCTTATGGTCGCTATGGTGGCTTCAGCCCAGCAGCTCCCAGATGTAAAGGTTGAGAATGCCCAGGGAAAGATTGTTCCCGTGAAGAGCATCGCCAAGGGCAAGCCAATGATCATCTCTTATTGGTCAATCGCCTGCAAGCCCTGTATTCAGGAGCTCAATGCTATCAACGACGCCCTCGAGGAGTGGCGCGAGGAGGCAGATTTCGAGGTTGTGGCTGTGTCGGTTGACGATGCACGCCTGAAGGCATCTGCCAAGGCAATCGCAACATCACGCGGTTGGGAGTTTGTGTGCTTGTACGATGACAAGCAGACACTAAAGCGAGCTATGAATGTATCACTCACACCACAGTCGTTTGTGGTGGATGCAAACGGTAAGATTGTCTTCTCTCACTCGGGTTACACCCCAGGCAGCGAGCAACTTTTGTTTGATCAGATTTTGAAACTCAAGAAATAGTAATCCTCGATGAAACATTTAGCATTATTTATTGCAGGATTGTTCGTTGTGGGCGTAGCCTCTGCACAGACGCAGTTTGGCGGCGGTCAGATTTCGGGTAGTTTGGAGACAAACTCAATCTACTATGTGAACGATAGCAAGATTGGCGAGAGCCCCGAGGACCGCTTCGGCTCAAACAACTATCTCAAACTTGACTACTCGAATGGTCGCTTCTCGGCAGGTGTGCAGACAAATGCCTTCTTGCCGGTGTTGCAGGGCTATGAGGATTTGGCGTCGGGTCACAAGTTCTACCTCTCATCGAAGTATGTGCAGTGGCAGGACGAGAACTTCGAGCTCTATGTGGGTGACATCTTCGACCAGTTGGGTAATGGTCTTGTCTTTCGCTCGTTTGAGGACCGCCAGTTGGGTCTGAATAACTCGTTGGAGGGTATCCGTGGCGTCTATAACTTCGGCAACTATGTGTCGTTGAAGGGTATGTATGGCCGTCCACGCCTCTACACCGATTACGCCGACAGTTGGGTGCGTGCAGCCGACTTGAGTGTATCGCTGGCTGACATCATCGGTATGGAGTCGGCGCTGCTCTCGTTGGAGGGTAGTTATGTAAACCGCTACCAGAGCCTCTCGCTCGACCCGATGATGGACTTCTCGCAGGTTGGCCTCACATCTCCAAATATGGATATGTACTCTGGTCGCGTGAACTTCGGCTGGAACGGCTTGTCTTTGCGCGGAGAGTATGTCTCAAAGGGTAAGGATTTGGCTGCGGCAGCGCAGCAGGCAGAGCGTGGCTCGGCAATTCTGGGAGAGGTAGGCTACAACTACGGCAACTTCACATTTATGGGTACTTACCGCCAGCTGGACAATATGGCGACTCGCCTTTCGCTGTACGATGCGGGCGTGGGTAACACTCTTAACTACTTGCCGGCATTGACTCGCCAGTACACCTATATGCTCGCCAATCTGAACCCTTATCAGGTGAATACCGAGGGCGAGATGGGTGGTCAGGTGGACCTCTGCTACTCGTTGCGTAACGAGGATGACCGCTATCGCTACTGGAACTTCCATGTGAACTACTCGTTGTTCTACACCCTGCGCAAGTCGCAGTCAGTTACGGGCAACCACGAGCGTCTGTGGCAGGACTTCAACTTCGATATCGAGCGTCAGTGGGCCAAGAAGCTCAAGACTATCTTCCTCTACTCGTTCCAGGAGTGGAATCCAACCCACGGTTACAAGCACCGCACCTATGTGTCAAATGTCTTTGTGGGCGATGTGACATATAAGTTCGACCGCAAGAAGTCGTTGCGTGTTGAGGCGCAGTACCTCTGGTCACACGAGTATGAGCGCGACTGGGTTGCAGGTCTGGCTGAGTTCAGCTTTGCACCTCACTGGAGTGTATTCTTTAGCGATATGTACAACAACGGTACAACAAAGAAGAACTACTACAGCGGTGGTTTCAGCTACACCCAGAACCGCACACGCGTGCAGTTGAGCTATGGTCGTAACCGCGCAGGTTACATCTGCTCGGGCGGTGTATGCCGATTCTCGCCAGCATATACAGGTCTGAACCTTGTTCTCACATCATCGTTCTAACCCATAATACCTGAAAAATATGAAGACAATTAAGTTATTTGCTATGTTTTGTGCAGCCTTGGTGTTGTGCAATTCGTGTTTGACAGGTGTGGGTACCGATGAGGATATGAACGCACCGGTAAAGCCTCAGATTCCCGCTGATGGCGAGTTGGTATTGACCGCAACACCTTCGACTATCGTAGCCGATGGCGAGCAGTTCTCGAAGCTCACGCTGACAAAGGGCGGTGTGGAGATTACCGAGGATTTCAAGCTCTATGATGGTAAGAATCAGGAGGTGACTCTGCCCGATATGAAGTTCACAACTACCCAGAAGGGTAAGTATGAGTTCTGGGCAGCCTACGGCACCGACTACACCGAGACAATCACCATCACCGCTACTGAGAAGCAGCCAGATGCGCCAGAGGCTCCGGGTGATGACAACCCTGACAAGTTAAACTTCAAGCGCCGTGTGCTTCTCATTCAGTTCACTGGTACTGGTTGTGGTTATTGCCCAGCTATGACTGCTACACTCCGTCAGGTTATGGCAGAGGAGTATTATGCTGAGAATGCTGTGTTGGTTGCAGCTCACCGCTACAATAACTCTGACCCGGCATACCTCTATGGTGCGGCTCTGGATCAGGCTATGGGCGTTTCAAGCTACCCTCAGCTGGCTGTTGATATGCATACTCGTACAGGTTACACTAACTACCCATCGGTAACAAATCTGATTATCAACGCAATCAATCGAGTTGAGGCTCGCGCTGGTATCGCTGCTGTGGCGGAGTATGATGAGACTACACGCACCGTATCTATCAGCGCTACCGTTAAGGCTGGCGTAAAGAGCGAGTTCCGTATCGGTGCTTGGCTTATCGAGGATGGTGTGTATGGCGTTCAGCAGAACTATGGTGTTGCCGAGGGTGATTTCAACATCCACGACCACTGTATCCGCGTGGCGGACAGCAAGGTTACTGGCTCTGACTTCTCTGGTCACACATTGGGCGAGATTGAGGCTGGTTCTACTGCCGATTACTCATTCTCAATCAAGCTTGAAAGCGATTGGGTGGCAGACCATTGCCGCTTGGTATTGTTCGTCACTTCACCAGAGACAAACAACTACGGCAAGAGCTATTTCTATGTGAACAACGCAGTTGAGATGCCAATCGATGGCTCAATCGACTTCGAATATCTCGACGAGGAGTAATCCTCCGACAACTAAATAAGAGAGGCTGTCCAGATTTTTCTGCGACAGCCTCTTTTTTGTTTATTGCTTCAAGTATGGTTTCTTGCCCTTCCACAACACCTCGATGTTCGAGAGGAACCAGTTGCGACCTCGCGTCTTGTTGCCCTGGAAGAAGAGGTAGGTGCGTCCGTCCTCGTCGGTGAAGATGTGGGGATGACCCGACTCCGACTCGTTCCACTCGCCTGGCTTGCCGTTCTTAAGGAATGGTTCCTGGCTGATGCGCTCCCAGTGGATGCCGTCCTTGCTTGTGGCTACGCCCACCTGCTGTGGCTCGTTGTTGTATGCGCCCGCATAGAACATAAAGAGTCGGTTGCCCTTACGGCAGATTGAAGCACCCTCGATGCACTGCCTCTCCCAGTCGAGTTCGGGCTTGAGGATTGACTCGTCACACGCCTGTGTCCAGTCCTCGCGGCTGAAGTCGGTGTCGGCTGGAGCGGTTGCTACGCCCTGCATCTGCACCTTGAAATCCTTGTCGCGTGTAGCGAAGTAGAGGAAAAACTTATTCTTGAAGAAGAACACCTCAGCGTCGATGGCGCGACCGCAGTTCCACTCGCCCGTAGGGCTGAAGATTGGGTTCGTCGGGTTGCGCTCAAAGTTGATGCCGTCAGCGGATGATGCGTGGCAGATGGCGTCCTTTGCGCCGTTGCCGTAGGTCTGGTAGAAGAGATGTACCTTGCCGTCGCGCACCAGAGCACCTGGCGCACAAAGACCCTTGCGCTCGTAGTCGCACCCTGGGGCAGGGGTAATCTCACCAACCTTTGTCCAGTTCACAAGGTCGTGGCTCTCGGCGATACCGATGTTCCAGCCCGAGCCAGGCTTATCCTTGTATGGCGGGATGGAGAAATACATAAGGTAACGATCTCCAAACTTCACAACATGGGGGTCCTTGCTGAATGGCACACCTGTGCGCGAGGTGTCGCCAAACATCATCTGTGGCGTCTGCGCCCAGCCAATAGCCACCGCAAGAGTCAAAACGAAAGAGATAAAATACTTTTTCATATTTAATTGTTTTAGGTTTTCAAAAAAGTTACTGCAACGAAGATAGTAAATATTTTCCAGAGTCTTGCAAGCGCATAAAAAAAAGATTGCCCAACCTCGGCGGTCGGGCAACCTCTATGTGAACTTAAATAGATGTTTACTTCTTTAAATATTTATCCAGCCAGCCGAAGAACTCGCGGTTCCAGACGATTGAGTTCTGTGGCTTGAATACCTGGTGAGACAGTTTCTCACTCATTCTCAATCAAACTCAAGAGTAACTGGGTGGCGGATAACTGCCGTTTGGTATTGTTCGTGACCTCACCAGAGAAGAATAGTTACGGCAAGAGTTATTTCTATGTGAACAACGCAGTTGAGATGCCAATCGATGGCTCAATCGACTACGAATATCTCGACGAGGAGTAATCCTTCGCAAGACTATATAAGAGAGGCTGTCCAGATTTCTGCGACAGCCTATTTTGTGTTTTGTTATTCAAAGTCGTAGCCTACAATATCATTGGCGTATTCTTTCCATTTTGTAGTTTGATATAACCACACAGACTCTGTTGGAACATAAAATGTGTGTTCATCAGAAATATTATGGAATGTATCCCAGTTTTCAAGTTTTGGAGGTGTTATTGCTTTACAATAAATTTGAGATAAAGATTTACAATTTCCAAAGGCGTTTTCTCCAAGAGATGTTATACCTGAACCTATTGTTACATCTTTAAGGCTTGTACAACTTCCGAAAGCAGAGTTGCCAATTGTTGTAACACCATCCCCAATTATAACGCTTATAAGTTTATTACATCCTGCAAAAGCCAATATCTCAATGGTTGTTACACTATTAGGAATTATTAATTTTTCGAGACCTTCGCAATCTCTAAAAGCACAAGGACCTATATAAATTACATTATTGGGAATGGTAACACTTTTGAGATTTTTACATAAATAAAATGCAGAGTCACCAATAGTCGTAATATTATTGGCGAGAACTATATTTGTTAAGTTTGAGCAGTACCCAAAACAATACCTCCCTAAACTTGTGACACTATTTGGTATAATAAAACTTGAAAGGTTTGTACAGTTTGCGAATGTGTAATCTTTAAGTTGTGTAACTCCATTAGGAATAGCTATACTAACCAAATTAGTACATCCGTAAAATGCTTCTGCTTCAATTGAAATAAGATTTGAAAAATACTGTAACTCATCAAAAGATGTTATAGCTGCCGCATAATCTCCAAAAAAGCGTTTTTCAATACTAAAAACTTTTGATGCCTCTTTGAAAGATATTTCACCATCGTTGTTGGTGTCAAATTTCTCAACGCATACGGCTTTTGCGTATTTGTCAGCAAAATTGATATATCCATCTGATGGTTGGAGTTGCTGCTCAATTTCAAAACTTTGCAAAATATCACCACACACTCCGATAAGTTCGATAACAGCCGAGCGTGGCATCTCCTCGGAGTTCTCCGCAATGTTAAAAGTGAGTGTTTCAGAACGAAGAGTCGCGCGTGTTTCTTCAAGTGTAATCCAACTTTTTGCAGTAGCGGGAATATTTACATAATAATTAAGGTTAGTTTGGAGTTTGATTTGCAGTGAGCAAGCCTCCCAATCTACTCCGTATGTGTCGTTAATATTGGTTAAAACACCTTCAGTAAAGAGTAGAGTTTTCATTTTTACGCCACCAGCTCCTGATGTTGCCAATACCACAACCTTGCCACTTGTGGCATCGGCAGGTGCTGTGATTTTGATTGAACCAGAAGTTGAGTTACTGCGAATAACGGTAGCACTCCAACCTCCATCACCCCAAGCTTCAATGGCTGTCTCGTCATCTCCGCCTGTAATAGTATAGCTTACCAATACACTTGCGCCTGGCATACAAGCAATCTCCTCTGTTGTGTCGAAAGTTATGTCAAGAGCTTTGATTTTATTAATAGCCTCCTCGACTGCTGAAAGGCGAGACTCTATGTCATCAAGACGCTTCTCCAAGCCTGCAATAGTCTCATTTACGGCTTCTATTTCATTTGCTATTTTAGTGTCAATGACTCCATTATTGTTGTTGATAGCCTCAGCAATTGCATCTTGATAACCTTTAGTTAGCTCACTTTTTGCAGTTGCGAGTTCTTCTTGGAGTGTGGCGACATCTTCTTTTATTTCTTTGTCACTTTCAATATACGCTTTATTCAGAGCCTCTATTTTTGCATCAATTTCAGCAATGGTGTAGTATCCAGTAAGTTGTTCATTTACCCAATCTTTCATAGATGCTTCAACATTGTCAATTGCTTTCGATAGAGAGTTATTCATACCCTCCACATAAGTTTTAAGAGAGCTAATCTCGTCTGCGAGTTTATTATATTGTACCAAAGTCGCAAAGGTCGCAGTTACCCAATCTTCAGTGGCTCCCAACTCTTTGTCTATATATTCGTTAAGTTCAGCGATTAGGTTTTCAATTGTTTTGTCCTTGGCTTTAAGTTGTTCAATAGTTGCCTTAATGTCATTCAACTGCTCTGTCTCTTTCTCAAGAGCAGTGATATAATTCTTTAACTCATTGTCGGTTTTGATGAGTGAGTTAATAGAATTGGTAATGCTGGAAATCTGGCTATTGATAGATGCGATTTGATTATTTTCAATAGCATCCAATCTGTTGTTGATTTCCTCAATGTCCCCATCATAGCAAGAAGTGAGGATAGCTCCCAAAAGTATTGGGATGATGTAAAGAAATTTTTTCATTGCTCTATTGGTTTAAGTTTGTTTCTTTTGTGTTATCCCAACGAACAATAAAAAGGGCGTGATACCGTTCGTTGGTCGCTTATCTGATTCTGTCGGCTCGGCAAAGCCTTGTACACAAATAAGCACGAACGGTTCACACCCAAAGGATGCGAACCTTCGCTACTTACTCTCGTGTACTACATAAATTTTGCCGATTTACAGAATCGAGAATAAGAGCTATAAGCTCAATTTATTTATAAAAGTTTATGTCTGTTTCGTAATTGTAGTTTTGTTTATCAAATATACGAAAAATTTCTCTAATACTTTAATAATATATTCCTACTCCTTCAAATACTTATCCAGCCAGCCGAAGAACTCGCGGTTCCAGACGATTGAGTTCTGTGGCTTGAATACCTGGTGAGCCTCGTTCTCGAACTCCACAAGGCGGGCATCAACACCCATCAGGCGTGCTGCGGTGAATGCCTGCAATGACTGTGTGTAAGGGATGCGGAAGTCATACTCGCCAGTGATGATGAGGATTGGAGTGTTCCAATTCTGCACGAACTTGTGTGGTGAGTGAGCGTATGAGCGCTGTGCAATGGCGTTTGACTTGTCCCAGTAGTTGCCGCCGTAGTCGTGTGTCACGAAGAACAACTCCTCGGTCTCGCCATACATTGACTCAAAGTTGAAGATACCGCAGTGAGAGATGAATGCCTTGAAACGACCCTCGTGATTACCAGCCAGGTAGTAAACCGAGTAACCGCCATAAGATGCGCCGATGCAACCGAGGTTATCCTTGTCACACCAAGGCTCCTTCGCCACCTCGTCGATAGCCGCCAGGTAGTCCTGGATGTTCTGACCAGAGTAGTCGCCCGAAATCTGCTCGCGCCACTCGCTGCCGAATGATGGGCAGCCGCGGCGGTTAGGAGCAACAACCACATAACCCTGTGCCGCCATCAACTGGAAGTTCCAGCGGTAACTCCAGCCCTGTGAAACCACGCTCTGTGGACCACCCTCGCAGTAGAGCAGTGTAGGGTACTTCTTCGCTGGGTCGAAGTCTGGTGGGAGGATTACCCAAGTGAGCATCTCCTTGCCGTCGGTAGTCTTGACCATTCGCTTCTGCACCTCGCCCATCTTGATGTTGTCGTAGATGTGTGAGTTGATATCAGAAATCTTGTTGAGTGCGCCGTCAGCGAGGTTTACTTCATAGAGTTCCTTGTCGGTGTTGATTGTCATCAGCGTAGTGAGGCACTTGCCCTCGGCGATGCTCATCGAAGCGATGTCGTGGTCGCCCGAGGTGATTACCTCCACCTTCTTGCCCTCGGTATCCACCTTGCAAACCTGCTGTGTACCGAACAATGGCGAGAGGAAGTAGAGAGTCTTGTTATCTGTCCAGATTACATTCTGTGCGCTGTGGTCGAAGTCAAGCGAGAGGTCCACCATCTCGTCAGTTGAGAGAGTGTAAACATACAAACGGTCCTTGTCAGACTCGTAGCCTGGGGTTGCCATCGAGCAGAAGGCAATCTGGCTGTCGTCTGGTGACCAAACGGGGTAGCGGTCGTAGCCCACAAACTCCATAATACGCATACCCTTGTTTGTCTTAATCTTGTTGATGTTCTTTGTAGAGCCATCCTCGGTGTTGTAGATGAAGATGTCAGAGTCGGTTGAGAGGGCATACTCTGCGCCTGTGAGTGGCTTGCAGGTGTAGGCGAGTTTCTTTCCGTCGTTGCTCCACGCAATCTCGGCTGTGTCGAAGTATGGTGCGAGTGGTGCATCCCACGCAGCCTCCGCGCCGATGATGTCCTTGTCGTTAGCCAAGCCCGCAGGGGTGAGGTCTGCGATGAAGATGTGGCTGTAATCGCCCTCATCCCAGTAATCCCAGTGGCGTGACATAAGGTCGTCGTAGATGCGAGCCTTCGATTTGTCCATATCCTTGTAGATGTCCGATGACTTGGTGTCAGCGGCGTGTACCTTCTTTACATAGAAGATTTTGTCCTCGGCAGGAGCGACGCCATAACCCTCGATGCCACCCTCTACATCAGTCACCTGCTTGAGGTTGCTGCCATCGGGCGACATCTTCCAGAGTTGCACCGAGCCGCTGCGGTTTGATGTGAAGTAGATTGCCGAGCCATCAGCGTTCCACTGTGGGTCAGAGTTCGATGATGTGTTGTCGGTAAGTGTCGCCACCTCGCCTGACGCCATATCGCGCACATAAATCTGTGTCAAGCCCTTGTTCTCCGCCATATTGTAGCGTGTGACGGTGTAAACTGCCTTCGAAGCATCGGGTGAGAGTGATGCCGCGCCCAGGCGTCCCATCTTCCACATTACGGGTGGAGTCAAACGAGCCTCGTTAATCTCCTCTTGAGTGAGGGTGTTGTCAATGTCGAGCGTTGCGGGCTTCTCCATAGTGCAGGAAGCCAACGCCATAGCTGCAATAGCCATAATTAAAGATAATTTTTTCATTTTATTCTTCTGTGTTTAACTTCATTTTCTTATTTTTGCATAATAAACTCAACGCCGATGAAAACTATGATACCCAAATCAGCCTTGGAGGGCGATATCAAGCGCATTGCGGAACTTCGCGAAATGCTACCCATCGAGAGCGACGGCTCGCTTGTAGTCTCGTTTGCTGACCGACTGCTGAAGTTCGCTTCTGCGGAGTCGGAGGGGTGGTATAGTGTGGTCCACACCGATAGTGAGTCAATTTCACGAGCGAAGATAGTGCTTTTTCTTGACACTTACAAGCGCGTGGTGGTTTTGTCGCCGAATCCGTTGGATTCGTTCATCGAATTTGCCCGTCAGTTCGTGTGGGTTGAGGCTGCGGGAGGCATCGTTGAGAATGCCGCGGGCGAGGTGGTGATGATTCGCCGCAACGAGCGTTGGGATTTGCCAAAGGGGCATCGCGAGATGGGCGAGGAGTTCGACTGGTGCGCCCAGCGCGAGGCAGAGGAGGAGACTGGCGTGAAGGTTGAGTCGGTGGGTCGCCTGCTGGCAACGACGCTCCACGGATATAGTTTCTATGGCAAGTGGGAACTTAAACTTACGGCGTGGTATCAGATGCAGGGCTCGTCGGCGGAACTCACTCCACAAAAGGAGGAGGGCATCATTTGTGCTGAATGGATTGGGCGAGGCGAGATACGCGAGAAAATAAAAACATCGTTCCCCACAATTCGCGCCGTGTTCGATGCGTTCTTAAATTAGAAAAAATTACACTATGGTAAAGATATTATGGGTTGATGATGAGGTGGAACTCTTGAAGCCTCACACACTATTCCTCAAGGGCAAGGGCTACGAGGTGGACACCTGCAACAATGGCTACGATGCCATTGATATGGTGCGCTCGACGGCCTACGATTTGATTATCCTCGATGAGATGATGCCTGGTATGACGGGGCTTGAGACGCTGCCGCTGATTAAGGATGTGCGTCCAACCACGCCCGTTATTATGGTGACCAAGAGCGAGGAGGAGAACATTATGGATAAGGCCATCGGCTCGAAGATTGCCGACTACATCATCAAGCCCGTGAACCCGAATCAGGTGCTCCTTTCGATAAAGAAGAATGTCCATTCGCAACAACTTGTTACAGAGCAGACTACGGCGGACTATCGTGCCGAGTTCGGTCGCATCTCGTCGATGTGTCAGCAGGCATCGTCGTTCGCTGCGTGGAGTGTCCTCTATCGCAAGATTACGGGTTGGGAGATTGAACTGTCGTCATCATCCGACCAGAGCATAAAGGAGATTTTGGCCTACCAGAAGACCGAGGCAAATCAGGAGTTCTGCAAGTTCGTGCGCCGCAACTACTACAACTGGATAAACAAGCGCGTGGAGGATTTGGACGAGATTCCAGTGATGTCGCACACGCTGATGCGTAAGCGCATCTTCCCCGAGGTGGACAAGCACGAAAAGACCACGCTGCTGCTCATCGACAATTTCCGCTACGACCAGTGGCGCGTGATTAGTTCGCTTCTGCGCGGCTACTATGATGTGGATGTCGATGACCTCTACTGCGCCATCCTGCCTACGGCGACGCAGTACGCCCGCAACGCTATTTTCGCAGGCTTGATGCCTCTGGCGATTGATAAACTGATGCCTAACAAGTGGCTCAACGATAACGAGGAGGGCGGCAAGAATCAGTATGAGGATGAGTTCCTGCGCCGACAGATGCAGTCGTGCGGCAAGGACTACAAGTGGACATTCGATAAGTTGGTGCGTCCCGAGGCGGGTAGAAAGTTGATTGACAACATCAACCGCTTGTATGATGCTGATTTCTCGGTGATTGTCTATAACTTCCTCGACATCCTCTCGCACGCCCGCACCGAGACCGACATCATCCGCGAACTTACAGAGGATGAGGCGTCGTTCCGCTCGCTCACGCGTTCGTGGTTTGAGTATTCAGACCTCTTCACCATCCTGAAGTTGCTCTCGGAGCGCGGTCATACGGTGATTATCACCTCCGACCACGGCACAATCCGTGTGGACAACCCTGTGAAGGTTACGGGTGATAGGGATACCTCGCCAAACCTGCGCTACAAGACGGGTCGCAATCTGCAATACAACTCGCGTGAGGTCTATGAGGTGACTCGCCCCGAGGATATTCAGTTGCCACGCATCAACCTCTCGTCAAGTTACATCTTTGCCTACAACTCCGACTTCTTGGTCTATAACAACGATGCCAATAAGTTTATTCGCTACTACCGCAACACCTTCCAGCACGGCGGTATTTCGATGGAGGAGATGCTGGTGCCATACATTGTGTTGAAACCTAAAAAGTAATTGAAAATGAAGAATATAACAATAGATTCGCTCTCGCAGTTGGACTCTGTGGCGCAGACAATTATCGACTCTCTGGGTTCTCGCCGCGTGGTGCTCTTCCGTGGAGGTATGGGCGCGGGTAAGACTACGCTCATCAGCCGCATCGTGGCGCTTTTGGGTGCAGAGGATACCGTGACCTCGCCAACATTTGCGCTGGTGAATCAGTATGAGGGTAGCGAGCATCGCATCTATCACTTTGATTTCTATCGCATTAACCGCATTGAGGAGGTCTTTGACTTTGGCTACGAGGAGTACTTCTACTCGGGCGATTTGTGCCTTGTGGAGTGGCCCGAGATGATTGAGGCACTCATTCCCGACGATGCTATGGTCGTGAAAATCGAGGTCGGCGACAACGACGAGCGCATCTTCGAGATAGAATAAGAGGTCAATTATTGGCGAAAAATATTGAAAGGCAGGCTCTTGATTTGGTGGAGTCTGCTTTTTTTATTACATTTGCACCCTTGTGAGGTTATCACATTTTACAGATTAGAAGATAATTAAAAGGTTTTGATATGAAATTTGTAAAGAATTTTTTGCTTTTGCTGGTTGCTGCCATCTCATCGGTGATGGCGTTTGCACAGCCTGTTGATCCTGTGGCGTGGAGTTCGTCAGTCGAGCAGGTCGCAGAGGGTGAGTATCGTATCGTCATCAAGGCGGATGTCGAGCAGGGCTGGCACATCTATGACCTCGGTCCATACGAGGGTGGTCCTATGGCTACGGCGTTTACATTCGAGCCTGCTGACTATGAGTTGGTTGGCGGCGTTGAGGCGCAGGGCGAGTTGGTGCGTCACTACGACGACATCTACGAGATGGAGATTGGCTACTATGAGGGCGAGGTGGTATTCTCGCAGGTGGTAAAGTCTGCTGGCGCGAAGATTGTCGCATCGGTGGAGTATATGGCTTGCAATGACTCGAACTGCATCTCATCCGACAAGGATTTCTCTTTCACTGTGGGTGAGGTTAGCGAAATCAGCGAGGCTGCACCCGCAGAGAGCGGCAACGGCGGTTCAATCTGGGGCTATATCTTGAGCGCAGTGGGCTGGGCGTTGGTAGCATTGCTCACACCTTGCGTGTTCCCTATGATTCCTATGACCGTGTCGTTCTTCCTGAAGGGCTCGGGCAGCGTGGCGCAGGGTCGTTTCCGCGCGTTGATGTATGGTCTGTTTATCGTGGTGCTCTACACATTGCCTATCGGCATCATCATCTTCCTCACCTGGTTGATTGGTGGCGATGCGGTTACGGCAGACATCTTCAACTGGATTTCAACTCACTGGTTGCCAAACATCTTGTTCTTCATCGTCTTTATGGTCTTCGCGGCATCGTTCTTCGGTGCATTTGAGATTGTGTTGCCCGAGAAGTTGGTGAACAACAGCGATGCAAAGGCCGACAAGGGTGGCTTGGCTGGTATCTTCTTTATGGCGCTCACATTGGTGCTGGTGTCATTCTCTTGCACTGGTCCAATCATCGGCTCGGCTCTTATCCAGTCAACATCGGGCGAGGTGTGGACTCCAATCATCACGATGTTGGCATTCTCGGTAGTCTTTGCATTGCCATTCACACTCTTCGCCTTGTTCCCATCGTGGCTCAAGCAGTTGCCAAAGAGCGGTGGCTGGTTGAACTCTGTGAAGGTTGTGCTGGGTTTTGTTGAGTTGGCACTCGGTTTGAAGTTCTTGAGCGTGGCTGACCAGACCTACCACTGGGGGCTGCTCGACAGAGAGGTTTACCTCGCTATCTGGATTGCAATCTTCTTCCTGTTGGGTCTCTACCTGTTGGGTAAGTTGAAGTTCAAGCACGACAGCGATATGCCTTATCTGTCGGTTACACGATTGGTATTCGCGATTGCATCGTTCGCTTTCGTTGTATATATGTTGCCAGGTATGTGGGGCGCACCATTGCGTGCATTGTCGGGCTATATGCCACCTATCCAGTCGCAGGACTTCGTGATGGGTGCGGGCTCTGCTGCGGCTGCTCCAGCGTCGGAGGCGAAGGCTTCGGGCGTTAAGTATGGCGATGTGTTGGAGTTGCCACACGGCTTGGATGGCTTCTTCGACCTGGATGAGGCGAAGGCTTATGCTGCGGAGGTTGGCAAGCCATTGTTCCTCGACTTTACTGGTCACGGTTGTGTGAACTGCCGTGAGATGGAGGCGCGCGTGTGGTCTGACCCACGAGTGCTGGATATTCTTCGCAATGAGTATGTTATCGTGGCGTTGTATGCCGACGATAAGTTGAAGGTTGCCGAGGAGGATTGGGTGACAACCGAGTCGGGCAAGGTGCTCAAGACATTGGGTAAGATTAACTCTCACTACGCTCTGACAACCTACGGCGTGAACGCCCAGCCATACTATGTTTTGGTGGATGACAACGGCGAGACACTTGCTGACCGCAGTTACGATTTGGATGTCGAGGGCTTCATCGACTTCCTGAAGAAGGGCGTAGAGGATTACAAGGCAAACTAATAAAAGAGAAAGTATTATGGGATTGGAGAAATATGAGTCAAAACAGCAGCAGATTCGCAAGTCTGCATCGCGCATCTTCCCATTCATCAGCCGCTTCGATATGCTCACACCTGCCCTCCAGGACAAGGTAGAGGAGTGGAACGCAACGGAGGATGCCTGCTCGTTCAAGGTCAAGGGCTTTACTGTGGCGTTGAAGATTGTCGAGCGCGTGGAGAACAAGCACATCAAGATTACGGGCGACGATTCAAACGGAGTGCCAGTGGATTTCTCGTTCTGGATTCAGTTGCACGAGGTGGCAGAGAACGACACACGCATCCGTATGGTGTTGCACGCCGAACTCAATATGATGATGCGAATGATGATTGGCTCGAAGATTCAGGGCGGACTCGACAAGGCTGTCGAGGGTTTGGCAACAGCATTCAACCAGATGCCTTACTAAATTAGAGAAGTTATTTTGGTTCAAAGGTTAATAATTAAGAATATTTAAGAAAAAAACTTGTTTTTAATTTGCTAATCATCAAAAATGTAGTACATTTGCAGACCCAAAGTAACAAAATGTTTAACATCAAATAATGTATAACTATGACAAAGGCTGATATCGTAAACGAAATCTCAAAGGATCTTGGCTTGGAGAAGCGTTTGGTTCTTGAGGTTGTAGAGGCTTTTATGGACAATGTTCGCAATTCTCTTATCGAGAACAATAATGTTTATCTCCGTGGTTTTGGTAGCTTCATCATCAAGAAGCGTGCAACAAAGGTAGCTCGTAACATCTCAAAGAACACTACCATCACTATCCCAGAGCACAACATTCCTGCATTCAAGCCTGCAAAGAGCTTCGTATCAAAGGTGAAATAATAACTTCATTAAAATTATACAACTATGCCAAACGGAAAAAAGCACAAGCGTCATAAGATGGCTACGCACAAGCGTAAGAAGCGTCTTCGCAAGAACCGTCATAAGAAGAAGTAATGACGGAGCTAATTGATTAGCAAGTAGGTAAGAATGAAAGCTAAAGGGTCAGATGCCCTTTAGCTTTACCTATTTTTAATAAAACAGAATTTCTGAAATGAATCGAGAGTTAGTAATAAATGTTACCCCTAGCGAAATCTCTATCGCCTTGTGTGAAGATAAGGTGCTGGTGGAGTTGAGCAAGGAGCAGTGTCAGACGGGTTTTTCCGTTGGCGACATCTATCTTGGAAGGGTACGCAAGATTATGCCAGGACTGAATGCGGCATTCGTGAATATCGGTCACGAGAAGGACGCCTTCATCCACTATCTCGATTTGGGAAGTCAATTCTCGTCACTGCAACGAGTTGTCGATAGTCACCAGCCAGGAAAGCGTGGAGTAAAGGTCGAGACAATGAAACTCGAACCTGCAATTGAGAAACAGGGCAAGTTGGCATCCTATCTGCAAGTGGGGCAGACCATAATGGTACAGATTGCCAAGGAGGCTATCTCGACCAAGGGTCCGCGATTGACATCAGACATCTCGCTTGCTGGTCGCAATGTGGTTCTCGTGCCATTCTCGACCAAGATTTCAATCTCACAGAAGATTCGTTCAAACGAGACCAAGAAACGACTGCGCCGCATCGCAGCAGCCGTTCTTCCCAAGAATTTCGGCGTAATCATACGCACCGCAGCCGCCGAGGCACAGGACCACGACATCGAGCAGGATATCCTCTCGCTTGTTGAGCGCTGGAACAAGGCTGTGGGTAACATACGCAAAAATCAGGCTCCCGCTCTGTTGATGAGCGAGATGAGTAGAGCCAACACCATAATCCGCGATAGCCTAAATTCGACCTTCTCGCAAATCACGGTCAATGACGAGGCGATGTATCGTGAGATTAAAAACTATATAAAAGTTATCGACCCCCAGTTGGAGAAGATTGTAAAACTCTACACAGGCTCGGTGCCTATCTTCGACAACTTTGATATATCGAAACAGATTAAGTCGCTCTTTGCCAAGTATGTCTCGCTGAAGCGTGGTGCATATCTTATCATCGAGCACACCGAGGCGATGAATGTCATCGATGTAAACTCGGGTAACCGCACCAAGGCGGAGGTAAATCAGGAGGAGACTGCTCTGGAGGTGAACCTCGCCGCCGCAAAGGAGATTGCGCGTCAGTTGCGTCTGCGCGACCTGGGAGGTATCGTCATCATCGACTTTATCGACCTTCACAAGGCGCAGAACCGACAACTTATGTACGAGGAGATGCGTAAGTTGATGGCATCCGACAAGGCAAAGCACACCATCCTGCCGCTCACGAAGTTCGGTCTGATGCAGATTACGCGCCAGCGTGTTCGCCCTGTGGCTGTGGATGATGTGACGGATGTATGTCCTACCTGCAACGGTACGGGTCGCATCGAGCCTACTGTGCTGCTCGACCGCAAGATTGAGAATCAGGTGCAGTTCCTCGCCGAGGATCGCAAGGTGAAGTATATCAGGTTGAGGGTCAGCCCTTATGTCGCATCCTATCTTAAGCAGGGCTTGTGGTCGCTGCGTATGAAGTGGATGTGGCGCTACGGAGTACGCATAGATATTGTTGCCGACCAGAGTTTGGGTATGGTCGATGTAAAGTATCTTGACCGTCAGGGCGCTGCCTTGATTGAGGATTAGGGGTGATAACGCGAAGGAAAAATCTCTGCACAATTGCAAGGTAAAGAAAATATTTTACAACTCGTCGAGGGGGCAAAGTCCTTCAACGGGTTGCTCAAGGAGTTGAAACGAAAGAGTGCTACCGTCCATCTCGAAAATTTGGTCGGCGGGGCTCTTTCGCTCTATTCTGCTGCCGCGGTGAGCAAGCGCGGTGGTGTGAATATCTTTGTGGCGGAGGATAGAGATGCCGCCGCATACCTGCTCAATGACTTCTATGCGCTGCTCGATGAGGAGTGCGTTCACTTCTTCCCGACATCCTACAAACGCTCGATTATCTATGGCAAGGAGGATGCCCAGGGCGTTGTTCAGCGTACAAATACCTTGAACGCCATCCGCCATCGCAAGGGTGGTTATCTGGTGGTCTGCACCTATCCCGATGCCCTGGCAGAGAGGGTTGCCGATGAGCAATCGTTGAGTAACAACACCATTCGCCTGAAGGTGGGCGATGAGATTAAGATTGCCCAGTTGGAGAGTATGCTCGTTGATTTGGGCTTCCAGCAGGTCGATTTTGTCTATGAGCCTGGTCAGTACTCACTGCGTGGTGGTATTGTCGATGTCTTCTCTTACTCGGAGAGCCGTCCGTTCCGTTTCGATTTCTTTGGCGATGAGATTGACTCCATCCGCCGATTTAATATCTCAAGTCAGCTTTCGCACGAGAAGGCGCAGGAGGTGGAGATTATCCCCAACCTCAACACCGCCTCGATTGAGAAGGTCTCGCTGGTGAAGTTTGCGGGCGAGGCGAACTACTGGTTTTTCGATGCTGACTATGTGTTGCGCAGGGTGAATGACCTCAGAAAGCGTGTGCTGGGCGAGTTGGAGGAGCCAACGAAGATTGATACGCTGATGACCAGCCGTCGCATCCTTCTGGATGATATGCAGGAGCAGAATATCTTTCTGTTGCGCGACAACCTCAAGGAGCGCGTGGCGGACAAGACCATCACCTTCTCAACCGTTCCACAACCCAAGTTTAACAAGCAGTTCGACATCCTTGCCGATGATTTGGAGGATGCCGAGTTGAAGGGCTACGAGCGTTATATCCTCTCGGAGAACAAGACGCAGATTGAGCGTCTGGAGAATATCCTGCACCAGATAAAGCGCGGAAATGTGACCTTCAAGCCGCTGGCGGTGACGCTGCACGAAGGCTTTGTTGATCACGCGCTGAAGATGTGCCTCTATACCGACCATCAGATTTTCGACCGCTACCGTCGCTACCGCATCAATGGCGAGATTAAGCGCGACGAGCAGATGACCGTAGCCGAACTCAACGCCCTGAAGTTGGGCGACTATGTGGTGCATATTGACCACGGCGTGGGTCGCTTTGGCGGTCTGGTGAAGGTAAATCAGGGTGGCAAGATGTATGAGGCGATTAAGTTGGTCTATAAGGACAACGATGTACTCTTCGTGAGTGTTCACTCGCTGCACCGCATCTCCCGTTTTAAGAGCGGTGACGCCGAGCCACCGAAGATTTATAAGTTGGGCAATGGCGCTTGGCAGAAACTCAAGAACGCCACAAAGCGTGCCGTGAAGGACATCTCGCGCGAACTCATTGCTCTCTACGCCAAGCGAAAGGCGAGTCAGGGTTTTGCATTCTCGCCCGACAGTTACTTGCAGAACGAGATGGAAGCGTCGTTCCGTTGGGAGGAGACTGCCGACCAGCAGGCCGCAATCGAGGCGGTCAAGAAAGATATGGAGTCCTCACAGCCTATGGACCGTCTGGTGTGTGGCGATGTGGGCTTCGGTAAGACCGAGGTGGCTATCCGCGCGGCGTTCAAGGCGGCGGTGGATGGCAAGCAGGTGGCGGTGTTGGTGCCGACCACTATCCTTGCTCTGCAACACTACCGCTCGTTTATGGAGCGTCTGCGTGATTTCCCGGTGAGGGTGGAGTATATCAACCGTTCGAAGACGGCGAAGCAGACCCGCGAGATAGCCGAGGATTTGGCGGCGGGCAAGATTGATATCCTGATTGGTACACACAAGATGCTGGGCAAGCAGATTAAGTTCCGCGACCTGGGACTCCTAATCATCGACGAGGAGCAGAAGTTCGGCGTGGCGGCGAAGGAGAAACTCACGCAGATGAGCGTGAATGTCGATACCTTGACCCTCACGGCAACGCCTATCCCTCGCACATTGCAGTTCTCGCTGATGGGCTCACGCGACCTCTCGGTAATCTCTACCGCACCAGCCAACCGTCAGCCAATCATCAGCGAGTCGCACACCTTCTCCGAGGAGATTATCCGCGACGCCATCGAGGAGGAGTTGGCGCGTGGCGGACAGGTCTATTTCGTGAATAACCGTGTGGAGGACCTTGTGACCCTGCAAGGCTTGATTACACGCATCTGCCCGAAGGCGCGCGTGGCGGTGGGTCACGGCAAGATGCCCGCCGAGCAGTTGGAGAGACTTATTATGGACTTTATCTACGGCGAGTTTGATGTGCTGGTGGCAACCACAATCATCGAGAGCGGCATAGATATTCCAAATGCAAATACAATCATCATCAACAACGCCCACTACTACGGCTTGAGCGACCTGCACCAGATGCGCGGTCGTGTGGGTAGGTCCGACAGAAAGGCCTATTGCTACCTTGTGACGCCACCCGATGAGTTGCTCTCGGACGATGCACGACGCCGCTTGCGAGCCATCGAGGAGTTTTCTGACCTTGGCTCGGGCTTCAACATCGCGATGCAGGATTTGGATATTCGCGGTGCGGGTAATCTGTTGGGTGCCGAGCAGAGCGGCTTTATTGCCGACATCGGTTATGAGACCTACCAGAAGATTATGCGACAGGCCATTGCCGAGTTGCGTGCCGAGGGTCTGGATGTCGAGGGCTTGAGCGACAGCGAGGCGGCGACTCTGAAGCAGGAGGCATTTGTGGATGATGCTACAATCGACATCGAGATGCTTGCCGAGTTGCCCGACAGTTATGTGCGTCAGCCAGCCGAGAAGATAAAACTCTATCGCGAGATTGATTCGTTCTCGAAGGAGGAGGAGTTGGTGGCATTCGAGGCTCGTCTGGTCGATCGCTTTGGTGCTCTGCCCGAGGCGGCGAGGGAACTTTTGAATGTGGTGCGACTGCGCTGGGAGGCGGTGCGACTGGGTATGGAGCGCGTGAAGGTGAAGAACGGATTGATGATTGTCCACTTCGTGGGCGAGCAGAATTCGCCATACTACAAGAGCGATGTCTTTATGGATATTTTGAAGAAGGTGACTGCCCAACCCGACAGATTTGTGCTTCGCCAACACAATAATCGTCTGGCGATGACCGTTAGAAGGGTAGAAAGTGTGGCGGAGGCGGTCGCTGTATTGAGAAACTTATAGCCCAAAGTGATGAATTTAATAGTTGATATAGGCAATTCATTTATCAAGGCGGCGGTGGTTGAGCACGATGAGATGCTTGTGCTGCACCGTTTTTCGTCGGTTGAGGAGTTCGGGCAGAGCGCACTTGTCGGCGACTATCCTCGTTTGCGTCGCGCCATCGTAGCCTCTACGGGCGTAAGGACCGATGAGGTGGCAAGTTTGCTTACGGAGTGGGGCCTGGAGGTGCTGGAGATGACCCAGCAGACACCCGTCCCCATTGACAATGCCTACTTTACGCCCGAGACCCTTGGCGTGGATCGCCTGGCGGCGGCAGTGGCGGCGGTGGAACTCTACGGAGAGGATTGCCTGATAGTGGATTTTGGTTCGGCGATAACGATTGATATGGTGCAGGGGGGAACATTCCTCGGCGGAAATATCTCGCCTGGCGTGGAGATGCGTTTTCGTGCTTTGCACGACTACACCCAAAGACTTTCGAAATACACCCCGACGGATGAGATTTTGGAACTTGGTCGCACCACCCGCGAAGCCATCGAACAGGGTGTTATGCAAGGCATAACCAACGAAATTGAGGGTTACATATTGCGTTTTTATGCAAAAAATGAAAAATTAGCGTTAATTTTTACGGGTGGAGATGCCAAATACTTTGTAAAACGAATTAAAAATGCGATATTTGCAAAATGTAATCTGGTTATTTTCGGATTGAACAGAATTTTAGAGTATAATGCAACGATTGAATAAGAAGATTTTTGGTGTAATTATAGCCCTCATCGCGCTGCTTCCAATGGGCGCGGTGGCGCAGACTTTAACGAGCAGTGTGAATACCTATTCGCCTTACTCGATGTATGGCTTGGGTGAGTTATCGACCCAGGGTACTGCCGTTCAGCGCTCGATGGGTGGCGTGGGTGTAGCGATGTTCTCGACCACAGCGGTCAATGTGATGAACCCAGCGGCCTACGGTTACACACCACAGCAGAGTTTCCTCTTCAACTTCGGTGTTGAGGGTGGTCACTACCGCAACGCACAGCAGAAGTCGGGCTCGACAGTCAAGACGGCCTACAACTCGGTGAACATTCACGACATCGCATTCCAGATGCCTCTTGCCAAGGGCGTAGGTATGGGTTTCAGCCTCACTCCTTACAGCAATGTCGGCTACACGATGCACCGCGACGATATGTCGGTGGCAGGCAATATGGGTAGCGCCCGTTATGAGTACTACGGCGAGGGCGATGTGACAGAGGTTAAGTTCGGCGTGGGCTGGGCACCAGTCAAGAAGTTCTCATTCGGTGTTTCGATGCAATACTACTGGGGATGTATCAACCGCTCTTACAAGATGCTCCCATCGAACATCATCACAGGTAGCGGCGAGTATGCCTCGACAACGGGTATCGACACCTACGATGTTTCGCGAGTGAAGATGCAGGCGGGTGTTATGTGGAACCCAATCTTGAAGAGTGACGAGATTTTGACCTTCGCGGCGACCTACGATATCGGTGGCAACCTTCACCCAGATGTAGTGAAGTATGTATATGTAGATAACTTGCTCCAGTCGGTAGTGCGTCAGGAGAACGACGCGGCGCTTCCGCTGAAGTTGCCAAAGCAGGTGGCGGCAGGTTTCTTCTACCAGAACCTCAAGATTAAGTTCGGTGCAGACTATGTATATCAGGGCTGGGGTAACGACAACGCCTCAATCTTCGAGAATGCCGACAATGGCGTAGCGGTGGCTTACACCGACACCCACACAGTGAAGGTGGGCGTGCAATATACACCTCGCCATACGGATGTGCGTAACTACCTTCGTCGAATGGCCTACCGCGTGGGTGCTCGCTACGGCGATTACTACCAGACCTACGGCGGCGCAAAGATTGACCAGTTGGCATTGACGGCAGGTCTTGGTTTGCCGGTTAAGTTGTTCGGTCGCCAGGCGGTGGATATCGGTTTCGAGTGGGGTATGCGTGGTTTGAAGCAGCAGGAGATTATCGTTGATAAGAAGCCTGCGAGCCTTGTGAGACAGAACTATTTTAAGTTCTCAATCGGCTTGAGCCTCTTTGGTGAGGATGACTGGTTCGTACAGAGAAAGTACAGATAGTGAAACGGAAAAAATAATTAATAAAAACATAAACCTTGAATAAAATGAAAAGTTTGAAAGTAATTTTGGCAGTTGCTTTTGCTGTGGTAGGTATCTCGGCAATGGCACAGGAGATCAACTACGATGATCCAAAGTATGCTGTGTGGGGTGAGAATGCAAACGAGCGTCGTGACAACATGCTCAACAACCAGTTCCTCAAGGAGGCGGTTGATAACAAGAACTACTCTGCAGCATCAAAGTACTTGGGCATCCTTCTTACAAAGTGCCCTGCAGCATCGCAGAACATCTACACTAACGGTGCGAAACTCTACAAGGCGATGATTAACAAGGCAGAGGACGAGGATGGCAAGAAGGTTTACATCGACTCATTGATGTACCTCTACGATGTTCGTTTGAAGGCTTTTGAGACACACAAGAAGTACGGCAAGGATTACATCTTGAACCGTAAGGCTCGTGAGTTCTACTCATACTTCCCAGATGACCGCGAGGGTATCCGCAACATCTTCCAGCAGGCCGTTGAGGCAAGCAACGAGATGAAGGGTAAGTACGACCTCGAGTTGGTATCTATCTACTTCGCAGAGTTGTGCGCTGACTACCAGAACGATATTCTCCCAGCAGAGGAGTTGATCGCGGCTTATGACAAGTACTCTCCAGCGTTCGACGGCGTTGAGGAGGAGGCTGACATCGACCTCAAGAATCAGTTTGACTCTGCTTTCGGTCAGAGTGGTGCTGCAAGTTGCGAGAACTTGGAGGCTCTCTTCTCAAAGATGTTGGGTGATATCCCAGACGACGAGGCATTGCTCTCACAGGCTGTTTCGTTGATGTCACGCGCTAACTGTAACAGCGATTTCTTCTTCGCTACTGCCGAGAAGTTCTACGAGGTTAAGCCATCATCAGAGACTGCTCTCTTCCTTGCACAGGGCTTCCAGGCTCGCGAGGAGTTTGACAAGGCGATGAAGTATTTGTCAGAGGCGTTGGCTGCAGAGCAGGATGCTGCCGAGAAGGAGAAGTTGTATGTTCGTATCGGTTTGATTAGCGTTCAGACAAAGAACTACGCAGAGGCTGTTAAGGCTGCTAACGAGATTAAGGCTATCAACCCAGAGAATGGTTACGCTTACTTCCTCTTGGGTCAGTGCTACGCTGCTTCGGCAAACTGCTCTGAACTCAAGTGCCAGGCTTGCTACTGGGCTGCGTTCGATGTAATGAACAAGGCGGTAGATTTGCTCGCAGCAGAGCCTTCTATCCAGGAGAGCGCAAAGAAGTTGGCTGCAAGTTTCCGTTCTGCATTCCCAACAAAGGAGGAGTGCTTCTTCAACGAGTTGCAGGCAGGCGCTGCTTACACTGTTAAGCACGGTTACGCAAACGGCGTAAACACAACTGTTCGTTTCAGATAATTGAGCGATGAAAATCTATTCGCTTGGACGATATTTAGCGGTAGCACTCCCTTTCTTGGGGAGTGCTATCTTGCTATTCTCTTGCGAAAAGAAACAGACCGTAGTGGATGAGCCCAACTACGAAACACTGATGACCGAGTATAGCGAGAATATGTCGATTGAGATGTCGGAGAACGGCAACAAGTCGTACTACTTCGAGACACCTCTCATCGAGGGTTATGCTATGGCGCGTGACCCACACCGCGAATTCCGTAAGGGCATCAAAATCACGATGTTCGAGAAGGACTCGGCGCAGACCACATCGGCTACGCTTGAGGCAAACTACGCCATCTTCTATGAGAATAGAAAACTCTGGGAGGCGAAGGGCGATGTGAGGGTTGTGCAGTCAAATGGTCGCAAACTAAATACTACCCAACTCTTCTGGAATCAGGCGACGCACATCATCTACTCGAATGTCGATTGCGTGATTACCGACCGCGACCAGACCATCTTCTGCGAGGGCTTCGAGAGCGATGAGCAGATGAAGGATTGGAGTTATCGTAAGGTGAAGGGTGTCACCTACTTCGAGGAGTCGCAGATGAACCCCAAAACCGATGCCGATGCCGAAGGCGAGGGCGAGCAGACAATCGACCCAACCGACGCCGCCGTAAGGGCTGCTGCCCAGGGGCAGAAATAGTCCGCCGAGGGCGAGGCTACAGGGTAGAAGTTGCTGCTGCCGAGCAGAGGTAGTGTAACCAAACAGAAAATAACGGAATTATATACTTTAATGTTATAGTATTATAGTTATGTCATTGCCCGACACCTAAAGGGTGGCGAAGGCAATCCTCTACTCAATAGATGTATTTCAGTGCAATTTACGGGAGGATCCCCATCGCCTTGCTTCGCAAGTCGGGGGATGACGATTTGATAACAACATAAAACAACATAATTCCGAAAAATTAAAGAAGATATATGCCATCATCAGAATTGATTAACTCCCTGATACTGATTTGTGTAATGCTGCTTCTGTCGGCATTCTTTTCGGGTATGGAGATTGCATTTTTGAGCCGAAACCGTCTGCGTGAGGAGATTGACCGTAAGCAAAACGGTCTTTTTGACTTTATTGCACACATCTTCGAGAAGCACCCTGGGCAATATATCACAACCATCCTGGTGGGTAACAACATCTGTCTTGTTATCTACTCGCTCTATATGTCATTGATGCTACATCTTGTCTTTAAGATGATTGGCTGGGAGAGCCTTGCTACATCGGGCTCGGTGCTGCTTGAGACCGTCATCTCGACCATCGTGATTCTCTTCACGGGCGAGTTCCTCCCAAAGTCGATAGTGAAGAACAACCCTAATTTTTACTACCGCTTCTTCTCTCCTGTCCTGTATGTTTTCTATCTGCTGTTGTACCCAATAGCGCTGCTGACGACCTTCATCTCGTACGCTATTCTGCGTCTGTTCGGTCGCAAGCCCGAGAAGGCTGAGCTGGACTACACCTTCAACCGCGAGGATTTGATAGATCTGGTGGATAGTGACTCTGCACCACAACAGGATGAGGATGAGGAGATTAAGCTCTTCCAGAACGCTTTGGACTTTGCCGACCTGAGAGTGAGAGACTGTATGGTCTCAAGAGTGGATGTCGAGGCGGTGGATATCAACACCTCAATCGAGGAGCTGACGAAGCGTTTTGTCGATAGCAAGTTTTCGCGCATCTTCGTGTGGCGTGACAGCATTGACTCCATACTGGGTTATGTCAATTCAAAGAGCCTCTTTACAAACCCTACATCCATCGAGCAGGTGATGATGAAGGTTGAGTATGTCGCTGAGACACAGCCCCTTCAGACTCTGTTGCAGAACTTCATCAAGCAGAAGTCGAGCGTCGCGGTGGTCATCGACGAGTTCGGTGGTACGGCGGGCATCATCTCAATTGAGGATGTGCTGGAGCAGATTTTCGGCGAGATTGAGGATGAGCACGATGTGCAGGAGCAGGTCGAAAAGCAGGTGGGCGAGGGCGAGTATGTCCTCTCGTGCCGACTGGAGGTTGACTATCTGAACGAGCGCTATGGCTTTGGTATCGAGGAGAGCGATGAGTATGACACGCTGGCGGGTTACATTATATATAATTATGAGGGAATCCCTGCCGCGGGTACTGCTTTTTCCACCGACAAGCTCGATATTAAGGTGCTCCGCACAACCCGCACACGCGTAGATTTGGCGCGAGTGAAACTAAGATAACAAAATTATAGTCAATAATATGGCAATTTGGAATTATTTTATTATCTTTGGTGGCTCAAAACAGAACTAATTTAGATTTTATTATAGATTTGATAAGTAAAACAAATAAGTTATGGTAAGTTTACAAACATTAAGAACCAAGTACGGCGTCGTATTGTCGGTAATTATCGTATTGGCGCTTTTGGCATTTATTATCTCTTTGGGTCCAGAGATGGGTTTCCTCGGTAGCAAGGATCCAAAGGTAGGTGAAATCAATGGTGAGAAAGTAACCTATATGGAGTATTTGAACGAGTATGAGTCTGCAAAGGCTAATATGGCTGGCGACGAGTCTTCTGAGGAGGGCGTTGCAGCTATCTCATCAGCAGCTTGGCAGTCACTCGTTGCAAAGCACTTCTTGACACCTGGCTTCGAGAAGGTAGGTTTGGAGGTGAGCGAGGCAGAGCGTATGGCTATTCTCGCTGGCGAGATTCCTTCACAGACTATCTACCAGGCGTTCGCTAACCCACAGACTGGCGAGTATGATGTTGCTGCTGTTACATCATTCCTGGCTCAGATGAGCGCTAACCCACAGTACCAGTCAATGTGGTCATACCTTAACAACGCTGCTACACTCGAGCGCTTGAACACCAAGTACCTCGACTTGCTCAAGGCTGGTGTTTATGTGAACAAGTTGGAGGTTGCTCAGGGCGTGACTGCAGCTAACGAGGCTCGCAATGGTCGCTATGTTGCCGTTAACTACAACACAGTAGCTGACTCTTTGGCAACAGTGTCTGACGCTGAGATCGTAGCATACTACAACGCTAACAAGCACAAGGCAGAGTACAAGAAGCTCCCACACCGCGTTATCTCTTATGTAGTGTTCGATGTTGAGCCAACTGACGCTGATATGGCAGAGGTGGAGGCTAAGGCACTCAAGATGGGCGAGGAGTTCGCTGCTGCAGAGGATATCCGCGCATTTGTTCGCAAGAATATGGGTACAATCGGTCAGAGCTATGTATCGGCTGCAGACCTTTCGTCTGACGAGGCTGTTGTTTTGGATGGCGCACAGTATGGTCCAGTGTTGAAGGCTAACCAGTGGGTTATGTCTCGCGCTATCTCTACTGTTATGGGTCCAGATTCAATCGGCTTGAGCCACATCGTATTGGCTCCTACTGCAAAGGCAGAGGCTGATAGCCTTTACAACGCACTCGTTGCAGGTGCTGATTTCGCTGCCGCTGCTGCAAAGCACTCACAGTATGCACAGACTGCTGAGGTAGGTGGTGACTTGGGCGTTATCCCATTCAACGCATTCGCAGCAGAGTTGGCTGATGAGTTCGTAGGCAAGAAGAAGGGTGACATCATCAAGGTTGAGAACGCTGGCGGTATCCAGATTTTCAAGGTTACTCGTATGGACAAGGCTCAGAAGTACGCTTTGGTTGCATCGGTAAATGTTGATGTAGAGGCATCTTCTGCAACTCGTCGCGATGTACACAATGTAGCAAGCGTATTCTCAGTAGACGGCAAGGGTTCAATCGACAACTTCAACACAGCTGCTACAGCTGCTGCTGTTACTCCACGCGTAGCTCGCGTTAAGCAGGGCGACCGCACAGTATCAGGCTTGCTCGACTCTCGCGAGATTGCTCGCTGGGCACACGGCGCTGAGGTAGGTGAGATTTCTGATATCTTCACAGTAGGTAACTCTTATGTTATCGCTATGCTCACTGAGGAGGACAACACAACAGTTATCCCAGTTGCTGAGAAGCAGTATGAGATTTCACGCGTGTTGGCTCGTGACAAGAAGTTCGCTATCTTGAAGGAGCAGCTCGCAGGCGCATCTATCGAGGCTATCGCAGAGGCTTGCGGTGCAGAGGTTGTTGCTTTCGACAATGTTAAGTACACTGACTACGGCGTAGGTACAAACGCTTACGAGCCAGCATTGGTTGGTGCTATCGCAAACACAAAGTCTACTGGCGAGTTGTCAGCTCCAGTTAAGGGTTCATCAGTTGCTGCGGTATTCGTAGTTGATGGCATCTCTACAAGCGAGGAGCAGACAGCCGATGCGGAGAAGGTTCGCAAGCAGGCTTACCTTGAGGGTATGTTCCCACAGTTGTCGATGATGGCATTGCAGAATATGGTTGAGATTGAGGACTTGCGCGGCAAGTACTTCTAATCGACCCCGACGATAAAGAGAATATCCGAGCCCAAAAGGCTCGGATATTTTTTTGTGGGAATGAGTTTAATGTGTTTAGGGAGTTTAGGGAGTTTAGGGGGTTTAGTGAGAGTAGTAATTACAAATTACAAGAATTACAGCAATTACACCAATTACAGAAATTACAAGAATTACACCCCTGTAATCGTGTAATTATGTAATTGTGTAATCGTGTAATCCCGTGCGCGATTAGGGTTGTGGCGGCAGGGTGATTATATGGTCGCGGTCACGCAGCAGACCACTCGCTACAGCGCGGTGTATCTTCACTCGGGCATTGTTTAGCGTGATGCCCAGTGAGTCCACCATCCTGTTTGCCAGCAACTGCTTCTCTGCCACTCCACCAAAGTGTTCGCGTAGCACACGCACGCAGTCATCCTCCCTCTTCGTCTCCTCAATCTCCGAGGGGTCGCACTCTACGGGTACGCCCAGACCCACCACCGCTGGGTCAAGAAACTCGGCGTCCTCCGCCTCCTCGACCCTGAAGGCGAAACGCTCGAAGGGCATATTACGACAAAACTGCGGCTCTACGAACGACACCTCGCCCGCCTTATGCACATAAATGACGGTTTCAGCCTTACGCATAAGCGTCGAGCCGAGGTGACCACGCGCCTTGTCGGAGTTGGGGTTGGTGTGTAGTACGCTCATAATGTGACACTTATAGTCAGACGATAGTGTCAGTAGCGTAGATACCAACGCCTCACTCTCTTCGAGGTTGTTAGGGTTGTTCAGCAGGTCGCTAATGCCGTCTATCACTACGAGTTTAGGTTTGTAATACTCAAGTGCATAGCGCATTATCGTCAGTCGCATCTGTGGGGTCTCCTCCCTCACAGCCAACAGCCTTACAAACGGATGGGGTGCGGTGTGGGGGATGTTACCCATCACATTTATGCGGAACAACAGACGCTGAATGTGCTCACGCGACTGCTCGGTATCAACCCACAACACGCAATGTCTATTTGGCTCAATACCAAATTGTTTGCGTTCGTTGATGTCGAGCATCGAACCCACGATGGCGGTACAGAGAAAGGTTTTCTTGCTCTTCGCCTCGCCAACCACCGCCGAGATGTTACCCTCCGAGCAGATAAGCGAATCGTAACGCTTCACTACGGGTATCATAGGCGGTATCTTATCGTAGGCAGAGAGGAGGTATTGTTCAAATTTTTGACGCAACTCCTCGCGCTGCTGTTTGAAGTAGGCGTCCCATACGGCCTTCTGCTCCGCCTCATAGTCGGGACGGCATTCAGCCTCAAGGTCATCCAATGCCGCTAACTCTTCGGGCGAGAGATAGTCGGCGTAATTCTCTTGTGTGCAGTCATTTACTGCGTCAGCCTTGTCGCTTGGGCAGGGCTGGTAACGGTTGTCTTCTGTCATGGAAATTATATTCTAGAGTAAATAAAAAGTCTTACCCCGTGGGGTTAGTCATCAGTTTTACGCTACAAATATAATACAGAAATTGAACTTTGGTACTCGTTTAGGTGAATTTTTGTTAAA
>JAFZFR010000033.1 GCA_017555805.1 Alistipes sp.
AAACCTGAAAAGGTTATTATGCTCGAAGCTACTGCATCGTTCGGAAAGTTTGAGTTCCGTCCGTTGGAGCCTGGTTTCGGTATGACTGTCGGAAACGCTTTGCGACGCGTTTTGCTCTCATCATTGGAGGGTTATGCAATTACGACCGTAAAGGTAGCCGGAGTGAACAATGAGTTTGCCGCTATCCCGGGTGTGATGGAGGGTATGATGGATATCATCCTCAAGCTCAAGCAGGTACGCTTCCTTCGTACGGTAGATAATCAGGAGTCTGAGAAGATCACCGTGAATGTTGCGGGTGTTACCGAGCTGACAGCAGGTTATATCTCTAACTACCTCTCATCGTTCAAGGTCCTTAACCCAGAGCTCGTAATTTGCCACTTGGCTCCAGGTAGCAAGATGCAGATTACAATCACTATCGGTAAGGGTCGCGGATATGTGCCTTCAGAGGAGAACGCTCCTATCGCAGCAGGCGAGTTGGATGTTCTTCCTATTGACTCTATCTTCACGCCCATCAAGAATGTCAAGTACTCGATTGAGGATTACCGCGTCGAGCAGAAGACCGACTATGAGAAGTTGAATTTGGAGATTACTACCGACGGTTCGATCCATCCTAAGGAGGCCTTGAAGGAGGCTGCCAAGATTTTGATCCAGCACTTTATGCTTTTCTCTGACGAGAAGATCACAATCAATATGGACGACACCAGCGAGAACGATACTTTGGATGATGAGGCATTGCGTATGCGCCAGCTTCTGAAGACAAAGCTCTCGGATCAGGACTTGAGCGTTCGTGCGCTCAACTGCTTGAAGGCAGCTGATGTTGATACCGTAGGCGATTTGGTTAAGCTCAACCGCAACGAATTGCTGAAGTTCCGTAACTTCGGTAAGAAGTCGCTCACAGAGTTGGATGAGTTGTTGGCATCACTGAATCTTAAGTTCGGTATGGATGTATCTATCTACAAACTTGATAAAGATTAATTATGAGACACAATAAGAAATTTAATCACCTTGGCAGACAGGCGGGTCACCGTAAGGCGATGCTTTCAAATATGGCTTCATCGCTTATCCTGCACAAGCGTATCGAGACTACAGTTGCGAAGGCAAAGGCAGTTCAGATGTTCATCGAGCCACTCGTAACAAAGTCAAAGGAGGATACTACTCACTCTCGTCGTGTAGTTTTCTCATACCTCAAGCAGAAGGAGGCAGTTACTGAGTTGTTCCGCACAATCGCTCCTAAGATTGCAGAGCGTCCAGGAGGTTACACTCGTATCCTCAAGACTGGTTTCCGTCTTGGCGATGCTGCTGATATGTGTATCATCGAGTTCGTTGACTTCAACGAGGCTTACACATTCGGTACAATGCCATCTACAGAGGAGGCTAAGCCAAAGACTCGTCGTTCACGCAGCAAGAAGACAACTGACGCTGTTGAGGACGCTACAGTAGTAGCAGAGAAGAAGGCAAAGGCTCCACGCGCTGCAAAGGCAACAGCTGTTAAGGCTGCTCCAGTAGCGAAGAAGACCAATGTAGGTAAGAAGATGTAATTTGCAGCGCTCTTAAGCGCAGCGAAATATATCAACTTCAGACCCGTTCCTTTTAGGAGCGGGTCTTTTTTTATTCAAACCCCCATAGGGTGGTAAATTTTTCGTTGCGCTAGGTTTGAAATGCTCACATACCTCAAGTATGCTCCGCTTTCAAACCCTTCGCGCGCCTAAAATTTCCTCACCCTATGAGATTTTGCGGTATGGGAGTAATGTCCCCGTTGTTACACACCCGTAACGGGTGTTTCTCATTAACTTAGCTATCAAAGAGATTATTTTCTGGGCGTGTGGGGCACCCGTAATGGGTGTTTTGCATTTACTTTGACGACACAAAAGTCATTGAGAAAAAGTCTATCTTCGGTGGCTGTGGGGGTCGGCGAGCAAAGCTCGCTGAGCCACCGAAGATACGCCTCGAAACGAGGCGTGTTATGTTGTCGAAAAAGAAAATCATAAAAGTGGTAAAAAGAATTGATAATTCTTTATATAATTCTCTATTTCTAAAATTACAAGAAGAAAAATGGGAAGAATAAGAAAAGCACAAAAAAACAGCCTGACCATTCGGTCAGGCTGCCTTGTCTATACCTGGTAAAGGATTAATCCTCGTCAGTATCTGTGTAAGCCTTCAAGAGCTTATCCTGTACATCCGATGGCACCTGCTCGTAAGATGCGAACTGCATTGTGTATGTAGCAGCACCTGATGTGAGTGATGACAACGATGTAGAGTAACGATACAACTCTGCCAATGGCACGCGTGCGTTCAAGCGGTCGAAGCCCTTGTCAGACTCCATACCCATAATCATCGCGCGGCGGTTCTGCAAGTCGCTCATCACTGAACCCATATACTCGCTTGGAGTCAATACCTCTACATTGTAGATAGGCTCCATAATCTTTGGACCAGCGTTGCGGAACGCCTCCTTGAATGCGTTACGAGCAGCGAGCTTGAACGAGATTTCGTTAGAATCTACTGGGTGCATCTTACCATCGTAAACCACAACGCGGATGTCGCGAGCGTAAGAACCTGTCAATGGACCCTCGTCCATCTTCTCCATCACACCCTTCAGGATTGCTGGCATAAAGCGAGCGTCGATAGCACCACCAACGATAGAGCTGTAGAACTGCAACTTGCCGCCCCAATCGAGGTCATACTCCTCCTTACCCTTGATATTAACGGTAATCTCCTTACCAGCAACCTTATACTTTGTAGGCTCTGGCATACCCTCGTAGTAAGGCTCGATAACCATATGTACCTCACCGAACTGACCAGCACCACCTGACTGCTTCTTGTGGCGGTAGTCTGCCTGTGCCACCTTTGTGATAGTCTCACGATATGGAATCTTTGGTGCGAAGAACTCAATCTCCATCTTGTTCTCTGTTGAAAGACGGCTCTTGAGGATGTTGAGGTGATGCTCACCCTGACCCTGGATGATGGTCTGCTTCAACTCCTTCGAGTACTCAACCAGGATTGTTGGATCCTCATACTTTGCGTCGTTCAACAACTTGCCGAGCTTCTCCTCGTCGCCCTGCTCCTTCGCCTTAACGGCAGCGCGGTAGCGTGGCTCTGGGAATACGATAGGCTCAACCTTCACATGAGCGCCAGCGGCAGCCAATGTGTCGTTTGTGCGTGTGCCCTTGAGCTTCACAGCGCAACCGATGTCACCAGCAGAGAGTTCAGTCACCTTAATACGGTTCTTACCTGCAACTGCGAAAATCTGTGACAACTTCTCCTTATTGCCTGTGCGGCTGTTCACGAGCTCCATACCCTCGGTAATCTTACCACGAACTACGCGGAAGTAAGTAATCTCACCGATATGCTGCTCAATCTGGCTCTTGAATACGAATACCACTGTTGGCTGTGATGCGTCAGCCGCCAACTCCTCGCCCTCGATAGATACGAACTTTGGAGCAACGGTAGGAGTAGTAGGACCTGGCGCTACATTGATGATGAACTCCATCAAACGCTTTGTACCGATGTCGCGCTTTGCCGAGCAGCAGAAGATAGGCATAACCTCGCGGTTAGCAACGCCGAGTTTCAAGCCTGAACGGATATCGTCCTGTGTGAGGGCGCCCTTCTCGAAGTAGAGCTCCATCAATGCGTCATCATATACGGCAGCAGCCTCTGAAAGCTCCTGGTTGAGTGCCAAAGCGTACTCCATCTGATCCTCTGGGATATCCAACTCCTCGCGAGTACCATTCTCGTCGGTGAAGCGGTACATCTTCATCATCAATACATCGATGAAAGCGGTGAAGCCAGGACCAACCTCTACTGGGTACTGTACGATGACTGGCTTAACGCGTGATGCCGCGCGAAGACCCTCAATCATATTGTCGAAGTTAGCCTTGTCGCCGTCCAACTGGTTGATAACACCAATCAAAGGCTTGTTCAAGATGCGAGCGTAGCGTGACTGAATCTCGTCACCCACCTGCCAGCCGTTCTGTGCATTCATCACGAGGATACCAACATCACCCACCTTGAATGCTGAATATAAGTTACCGCAGAAGTCGTCTGAACCTGGACAGTCGATAATGTTGAGTTTACGACCCATAAACTCTGTGAAGAGAGTAGTCGCATAGATCGAACGCTTGTATTCGTGCTCGATATCGGTGTTGTCCGAGAGAGTGTTATTTGTTTCGATGCTACCTCTGCGGTCGATGACCTTGCCTTCGTAAGCCATCGCCTCGGCAAGGGTAGTCTTACCCGCACCTGGGGCTCCAATAAGAACGATGTTCTTAATTTCCATTGCTGAATAATTTTTCATATTCTTCGAAGTTTTATTTTAGGTTTTACTTTAATAGGTCGGTTTTAGGGCCCATCGTTTGCTATGGGCGTTCAAAATATAAAGTTACGAAGATTTTTTTAATCTCCAACAAAAAATCGCAAAAAATCATAAAGATTCCCGCATAAATTAAAATTTATGGGAAGTTTGGGGTTGAAATTTCAAATTTAAGTATTGTATGGCGGGTTTGTGAAAATTATTCATCACTCGGCAACACCTTTATTATAATAGACGAGGCGGGGTTTTCGGGCGAGGAGGTGGAGGGTGGCGAAATGGTGGAAGAATAAAAATCGGAATTATATACATTAGTGTTGTAGTATTATAATTATGTCATTACCCGACACCCAAAGGGTGGCGAAGGTAATCCTCCAGACAATAAAAGCATTGCTGTGAATTTACGGGAGGATCCCCATCGCCTTGCTGTGCAAGTCGGGGGATGACGATATGATAACTACACTAAACTATATAATTCCGTTTTTGTTTTATAACAATCAATACGCCTCGTGTGCGAGGCGTATCTTCGTGGGTATGGCGCAAAGCGCCCCCCGCTACCCACGAAGATAATATGCACGCAAAAAATAGGGTCGCATCTCTGCAACCCTTAATTTTGAATTTTGAATTCTGAATTTTGAATTAACAAAAAAGGCTGCCCGTGGGCAACCTTTTCTATAAAAATATCAACGATAAAAACTCTACTTATAAATCTCCTCGCGAGGCAACTTCTTGTCGAGGTTGGCTGTGCCGAGAACCATAATGGCGAGGGCTGTGGCGGCCTGCTCCTGATACTCGGCGATGCTCTTTTGGTAGGTGTCACGCTCGGTGTGCCAAATCTCGCCGTACTCAAATCCGTAGCCCTTTGGGTCAGTCCACTCATACATCTGCAGGGTAGGGATTCCCTCCACCGCGAATGTCGATGAGTCGTTTCCACCGAGGTTCTTTGGCTTGTCACGAGGCTGGAGTTCGTTAATCTTGAAGCCGTACTCTGGGTACAACTCGCGCAACGGCTCCGAAATCTTCTCATACTCCTTCACCAGCGACTTTGGTGCCGAGAAGCCAGTGTAAGGCATAGGGCCGCCGTCGCGGTTGAACATATTTGAAATCTTATCCTTCATCTCGGGGTGTGCCTTCAACCACGCCTGCGAGCCGAGCAAGCCGAACTCCTCGGCAGCGAAGAGCACAAAGATGATTGTGCGGTCAGGCTTCGCACCCGACATCGCAATCATTCTCGCAGCCTCCATCACAGCCGATACGCCCGAGCCGCAATCCACGCCACCCGTAGCCACATCGTATGAGTCGAGGTGAGCACCCACGATAATATACTCATCGGGATACTTCGCGCCCTTGATTGTCGCCACAACATTGTTGTAAGCCACAGGACCTATCTTAAAGTAGTTGCGGATGTCGAACTCCAGCTGCACATTTCTTCTTTCGCGCGCCATACGGTAGATGTGGTCAAACTGATGCTCATCAAGGATGATGTTTGGCACTGTAGGCAGAGAGTCGAAAGGAATCTTCTCGCGGATGACATCGCGGTCGTAGAGCGCTGTGAGGGGTACAGAGCCCTTCTGCACAAAGCCCAGAATACCCGCCTCGACCATCTGGTTGTAGAACAGAGGCGCGGTGTCGTCGTCGATATACTTCTTCTCGCCGTCCTCGCCTGCGTGCTCACGATTCCACTTCGCCGCCTCGGCATTCTTGGCGATAATCTGCTCGCGTCGCTCGTCCCACTCCTTGCCGTAGCCGAATGACCAGCCGCGGTTGTGTCCGTTCAGCAGCACCCACGAGCCCTTGAGCAGATGTTTTACGCGGTTTACCTGCTCCTGTGTGCGTGGCTCGATAACCACATGACCACGCTGTGGGCCCTTCGTTCCTGCGGTGTAGGATGGTGTGGCGAAGTGGAGCGGCATATGCTCCTCGCCAGTCATCTGACCCCACCAACCGCCACGGTTGAAGCCCACGCTCAACTCGCCCGCCTTCTCTACGGCAACCTCATAGCCCCACTGCTCGAAGCAGCGCACAGCCCAGTCGGCGGCGTTGTCGCAGGCGTCAGAGCCCGCTGGGCGACCTCCAAAGCGGTTGCACAATATGTCGAGATGCTGCATCGTGCGGTTATCCTCACGCGCCATCTCCACAATCTTCTTCACTGCGGCACTCTGCGCCCAACCAAGCGTTGGCAATAAGGCGAGTGCCAGGATAATAAGTCTCTTCATCTTCCTAACCAATATAAAAAAGTGGTTGCCCGAATACTTCAGACAACCACCTGAAATCAATCTATGTGATTATTTCTGCTTCTGCCAGATAAGGGCTGATGAGCCGAGGATAGCGGCATTCTTGCCCTCGATGCCTGAAGGCAACAACTCAACCTTGTTCTTGAACATAGGCAACATATTCTCCTCCATATACCACTTTGTTGGCTCGAAGATGTGCTTGCCAGCCTTTGCCAAACCACCGAAGAGGATGATAGCCTTTGGTGATGTTGTGGCAACCAGGTCAGCCAATGCCTTACCCAAAACCTCGCCAGTGTAGCGGAATGCCTCCTTTGCGATAGCGTCGCCCTTGTCAGCGGCGATTGAGAGCATCACAGCCTCGAACTTTGAGAATGGAGTGTCGCGCAACTCGCTGTCGCAGTTCATCTTTGCCATCAACTCAAACGCTGTACGCTTGATACCAGTAGCCGATGCGTAAGCCTCCAGGCAACCACGGCGACCGCAACCGCACTCACGACCTGTAACACGGCTGTCAACCATAATGTGGCCATACTCGCCAGCGAAACCATCGTGACCGTAAATCATCTCGCCGTTGCTCACGATACCTGAGCCGAGACCTGTACCGAGTGTGATAACAACATAGTCGTCCATACCCTTTGCGCTACCGAACACGCCCTCGCCGATAGCAGCAGCGTTAGCGTCGTTGGTGATGAGCACCTGAACACCTGGGAAATACTTCTTTACATCGTCAACGAAGTAGAACATACGGCGGCTCTCGTCTGGATTAGGCTCGTCGTCGCGGAACTTCCAGAGGTTTGCTGGAGTCTCGATAGTACCCTTGTGGTAGTTTGCGTTAGGTGCGCCGATACCGATACCAATCAACTCGAAGTCGAACGATACGCTGCTGATGAGCGCCTTCATCGACTCGCACAAAGTCTTTACATAGTTCTCGTAATCGTCAAATTTCTTGTATCTCTCGGTTGAGATTGCTGACTCACAGAAGATGGTACCCTCCTCATCAACCAAACCGAATGCTGTATTTGTACCGCCAATGTCGATACCCATTGCTAATTTTTTCATAACTCTTAAGGTTCTTTATTGTTAAAAATTAATGTTTATACTGTAGTTGGTTTGTCAAAGTTAATGATAAAATTCTTTTTCTTCAAACTTTTTATTAAATTTGGGGCATTAACACCGAAAAAATTTTCTTACGATGAGAAACAACGAAGAAATATTGGCTCTGTTCGAGAACCATCTCGCACAGATTCAACTCCCCGAGGAGCCACAACTTCTGTACCAGCCAATCCTTTACGCGATGTCGGGTGGCGGCAAGCGCATCCGCCCTACGCTGCTGCTTTTGTGCTGCGAGGCGTTTGGTGGTGATGTGCGCGAGGCATTGTCGGCGGCGTCGGCAGTGGAGATGTTCCACAACTTCACGCTGCTGCACGATGACATTATGGACAACGCTATGGTGCGCCGTGGCAAGCCTTCGGTATTTGCCGAGTGGGGCGAGAATGTGGCTATCCTGTCGGGTGACGCTATGATGATTTACGCCTACAAGTTGCTGCGTAATGTACCCGAGCAGAAGTTGCCACGCATCCTTGACATCTTCACCGAGATGGCTTTGCAGGTGTGCGAGGGTCAGCAGTACGATATGGACTTCGAGCATCGTCAGAAGGTCGCTGTGGCGGAGTATATGAATATGATTGAACTCAAGACCTCTGTTCTGCTGGCGGGCTCGGCGATGATTGGCGCTATTCTGGGCAATGCCTCGGAGGAGGACTCACGCAAGATTTACCGCTATGCGCTGGAGTTGGGTCTGGCGTTCCAGTTGCAGGATGACCTGCTCGACAGTTACGGCACCGAGAAGGTGCTCGGCAAGCGCATCGGTGGCGACATTCTGGAGGGTAAGAAGACCTGCCTGATGCTTAATGCTATGAGCCGCGCTACGGAGGAGGATCGTGAGATTTTGCGTAACACCCACCTCGATGCGTCGCTCTCTGACGACGAGAAGATTGCCCGCGTGAAGGAGGTCTATAATCGTTACGACATTCCTCGTATCATCAACCAGCAGATTACAACCCGCTTCGAGCGTGCGTTGTCAATCCTCTCGACGCTGGAGATTGAGGAGGAGCGCACCATCTACCTCAAGGAGTTCGCCCAGAACCTGATGGGTAGAGAGAAATAGAAATTCAAGATAATAAAATATAAGCGCAAGTATTATGAATAAATTGATACTTGTAATAGTATCTGTTATATCTTTGTTTTGCGGTTGCGCGAAGCGAGATAACAAGGCACAAGAGGAGACTCCTGCGCAGGGAGTTGTCAAAGAGAGTGTAGAAGATTGGCAGGCATCTATATTAAGAGACCTTGAGGAATATTATAACAGTTGTGAGAAGCGTGTCTATCCTCTGGCTTCGGAAGTTGAGGTGTTGGACAAAAGGCTCAAGAGTCGCCCATATTGGAGAGTTGCAAATTATAAAAGCGGGCGTGTTGTAGATGACGAGGTTCATTTATATTACAAAGAGGTTCGAGTGGGAGGAGCATCTCGTATGATGATGCATATTAGAGGCGATAGTGTATGCTACTATGGACTATTTGATGAAGCATCTGCAAGAATGTCGGGAAATGCCCCTATAATTCGCGAATGGCGACGGAGTTCGGATGATATTTTGTTTTGTAGTGGTGATAGTATAGCGATAGGTTATCTGAAAAAATCGCCAGAAAAAGAACTGAATATATATCAAATATCTGTTTTAGTTCCCGTGACAAAGCAAGAGTGGAATTCTTTTCAGCGTGAGCGTGAAAGACTGACAAAGATAGCAGAGGAGACGAATAGGACAATGGCAAATTTAATGGAAGAACAATAACTTAAAACTAAATAACTATGTTTGACAATGGGCAATAAAAGTTGTTCATCCAATGAAAATGATAGTTATTTATAGAAGTATTTAATAATGAAGAGACTTTTAATTCTGGCACTCGCCTTATTGCCAACGCTGGGTTGGGGACAGCGTATCGCAGAGAAGATGCAGGAGATGGATGAGCGGATGATATCCCGCGCAGGCCTCTCATTAGAGGAGTATTTCTGTGATGCCCAGCCCATACCTCGCAATATAAAGAAGATATTACACTCTGTGGAGTGTTGGAAGGAGAGTTCTAGGTCTTGTGATGTTGTCGATGGCGTTGTTCGCATTGCAGGTTTAAGAGTTGGAGGGGTTGAGAAAAATACTATCCGTAGATTTACACGAGGCTTCAAGGGCGAATATTACTCGCGCTATTACAACTCAGCAGGTTGGCTAAAAGTTCAGGAGGGAGAGTTTCGGTTACATAAGAAAAACTTGCTCTATTACCTCGATGGCGATATTATTTATATACCTCGCATCAATCCGAAAAAAGATAAAACGACAGCATATTATAGGCTCACACCTTGTAGGATGAATTTCTCACAGATGAAGCAGCGTATCGCTAACCCTATCATCTCTAAACCATCCTCGAGAGGTCAATTTGGGAAAAGACACTTAACAACAAAGCCATAGCGAGTTCGCCCAGAACCTGATGGGTAGAGAGAAGTAGAAATTCAAAATTTAGAATTCAAAATTCAAAATTATAGAGCGCCTCGTTTCGGGGCGTATCTTCGGGAGCGTAACGCGCTTTGCGCGTCACCCCCCCCCGCTCCCGAAGATAAAACAAAACACTTATGACAATTAAAAGAAAAGATATCGAGATTATGGCGCCCGTGGGGTGTATGGAGTCGTTGCACGCAGCCATCAAGGCGGGTGCCGATGCCATCTACTTCGGTGTGGGCGTACTGAATATGCGAGCAAAGTCGGCGGTAAACTTCACCCTCGACGACCTCGCCAATATTGTGAAGATTGCCCACGAGGCGGGCGTTAAGACCTACCTTACCGTGAACACCATCCTCTACGACAACGAGATGGAGGCGGTGCGCGAGGTTATCGACCGCGCCGTTAAGGAGGGCATCGACGCCGTTATCGCGGCAGATGTCGCCGCCATTATGTATTGCCGCAAGGTGGGTATGGAGGTGCATATCTCGACCCAGTGCAACATCTCCAACATCGAGGCTGCCGAATTCTACTCGCAGTGGGCTGATGTGGTTGTGCTGGCACGCGAGTTGAGCCTTGAGCAGATTGCCCATATCTCCCAGCAGATTGAGGAGCGCGACCTGCGTGGTCCTCGCGGCGAGCGCCTGCGTATCGAGATGTTCGCCCACGGAGCGTTGTGTATGGCTATCTCGGGCAAGTGCTATTTGAGTGAGCACGAGTCACACTGCTCTGCAAATCGAGGTGCGTGCCGACAGATTTGCCGCCGCAAGTATATCATCACCGACGAGCAGACGGGACATCAGTTGGCGACCGATGGCCGCTACATCCTCTCGCCAAAGGATTTGTGTACAATCGACTTCCTCGACAAGTTTATCTCGGCGGGTGTGCGCGTCTTGAAGATAGAGGGTCGAGCGCGTGGCGCGGAGTATGTGAAGCGCGTGGTGGAGAGTTACGATGCGGCGCTGAAGGCTATGGAGGCGGGCGAATATACCCCCGAACTGGCGGCATCACTCAAGGAGCGTCTGCTGACTGTCTTTAACCGCGGCTTCTGGGAGGGTTACTATGCTGGTCGCCCAATGGCGGAGCATACGGCTCACTACGGCTCATCGGCAACCGAGCGCAAGGTCTATGTCGGCAAGGTGACCAACTTCTTCAAGAAGATTTCCGTTGCCGAGGTGCTGACCGAGGCGGACACCATCAGCGAGGGCGATAACCTCATCTGGATGGGCGAGACCACAGGCGCTGTGGAGCAGCGCGCCGAGGGTTTGACCCTCCACGAGAAGGTCGTTGCTCACATCCCCAAGGGTGTCTATTGCTCAATCAAGGTGCCCGAGTTGGTGCGCCGCGGCGATAAACTCTATAAGATGGTGCCAGCGGCAGAGGCAACACATTAGAAATTCAAAATTTAGAATTCAAAATTCAAAATTGAATTTCGGCAGTTGTGCCTAAAAATTCCTCACCTTCTGATGCTTCTCGGTTGAGGCAAGAATGAATTGAGCAGAAAGAGCAGGAATTTAGTGGAAGCAAAGTAAAAGAATAAAAACTTAAAACTAAATAAAACTATGTTTACAAAAGAGATTTATATGGCGCGTCGTGCGGAGTTGTGCCGTCGCGTTGGCAAGGGATTGATTTTGCTCCCAGGCAATGTTGAGTCACCACTCAACTACCCAAACAATACATACCACTTCCGTCAGGACTCTACATTTATGTACTTCTTCGGTCACAGCGTGCCTGCGTTGGTGGGTGTCGTTGATGCCGAGACGGGCGTGGCTACCTTGTACGGCGACGACTTCACCGTTGAGGATATCATCTGGATGGGTCCACAGCCTACCATCGCCGACTTCGCCGAGCAGGTGGGTGTCGAGTGCTCGAAGCCTATGGCGCAGTTGCAGGGCGACATCGCGGCGGCCATTATGAAGGGTCGCGAGGTACACTACCTCCCTCCATATCGTGGCGAGACAAAGTTGATGCTCTCGGATTTGCTCGGCATAGCACCTTCTATGCTTCACGCCCGCAAGTCTATCGACCTGTTGTTCGCTGTTGCCGAGATGCGCGAGAAGAAGTCGGCAGAGGAGATTGCTGCTCTGGAGGAGGCTTTCGAGATTGGCTACCAGATGCACACCGCCGCAATGCTCCACACACGCCCAGGTCGCACCGAGCACGAGGTGGCGGCTATCGTTGATGGTATGGCATTGCGCTACGGTACTGGCACATCGTTCACAACCATCCTCTCGCAGCACGGCGAGGTGCTTCATAACCACGACCACTCGGGCATTATGGAGTCGGGTCGTCTGCTGTTGTGCGACGCTGGTGGCGAGCATCAGAATGGCTATGTGTCGGACCACACCCGTACATTCCCCGTAAATGGCAAGTTCACCCAGAAGCAGAAGGATATCTACAACATCGTTTTGGCGGCTCACGACGCTGCGGCAGAGGCTCTGCGCCCAGGTATGATGTATTCTGAACTCTCGGATGTGTCATCTCACACCCTGCTTGAGGGCTTGAAGGGCTTGGACTTGGTGCGTGGCTCTGTTGAGGATGCTATGGCGGCGGGTGCGGCATATCTCTTTATGCCTCACGGCTTGGGTCACGGCATCGGCTTGGATGTTCACGACTGCGAGAATATCGGGGAGCGCTCATTCTCATTCGAGCCATTGGCGGAGCGCGCGAAGGCTTCGGCTTGCTGTATCACACGCGCTTGGTGGCGCTTGATGCCTGGCACAGTGCTCTCTGACGAGCCTGGTATCTACTTCGTGCCAGCCCTTATCGACAAGATGGAGGCCGAGGGCAAGTACAAGGGCATCGTGAACTACGAGAAGCTCAAGGAGTACCGTGACTTCGGTGGTATCCGCCTCGAGGATGACCTTATCGTGACCGAGACTGGTTGCAAGATTATCGGCGACAAGACCATTCCTATCACCGTTGAGGATGTTGAGGCAATGGTCGGCAAGGCGTAAGCCGTTGCTCAATCGTTTGTCCAATCAAAACCAAAAATGAAATGAAGACGCTCTACTTGTTTCCCACCCTTGAGGAGTCTGCGGTGTTCTGCGACCTCTGCCCCAATTTGCGCGAGCAGGTTGTGGTTGTTGGCGTAGGTATGGCCGAGGCGGGTGCTCGTGCGGCGCAGGCGATTGCGAGGCGAGAGCCTCAGCGTGTGGTGCTGTGTGGCATTGCGGGGGCGTGCGACCGCAGGGTTGAGGTCGGCGCGGTGGTGCAGGTCGAGAGCGACAGGGTGGCTGGTCTGCCCGAGAAATATTGCATCGAGTACAGCTCCTCCCTGGTCGAGGGGCTGTGCCGTGTGCAGAGCCTTACGGTGAATCGTACGGGCGAGTCGCTGTCTGTAGTGGCGGGCAATATCCCCTGCATCGAGCAGATGGAGGGCGCAGCCGTGGCGGCGGCGTGTGAGGCGCTGGGCGTTAAGGAGTATTACCACCTGCGCGCCATCTCAAACTATGTTGATGACCCCCGTTCGGCGTGGCGCATCAAGGAGGCTGTCAGCGCCCTCGGCGAGTGGCTTGCCGCACATAATCTTTAGTGAGTAAAGATTATTTGGGGATTTTGTGTGAAACAAAATAATAAAGTTTGTGATGCAAAAGGTTATAAAGATATCTTCTGAAACTTACAAAAAAATTAATAAAAAATCTCTTTTTTTTGTAAGAAAATCATACGGATACGACACTTTACTTAATGAAATAGAGTGGCGACCTACAGATAAGGAAATAGATATTTGTTTTCCTGCGAAGGAGTTTGGAGAATCAAGTTTGCATTATTGCTTATGTTTGATAGATGGATTCTCTGTCAAGCATGAAGATGCAATTGGATTGTATGAGATGAGATTTCATGTTGCATCCGCCACAAATAATAGAGATTGTGAAATTATTCTCCAACATTGCGTTTCTCGTAGTTGTGACAAAGAAGACAAGTATGCTTTCGTGGAATTACTTTGGCTTTTTGATAAAAGTGATATTTCCTTTAGTGCATTACAAACAGCCGTAGCTTCATATGATTCTCGAACAATCCCATTTGTATTGGATGTGTTGAGAGCAATGAGTAGGTGTTTGTCTGTGGCAAAACAAGAGACTATTAAGTCTGTCTTTGAGCAATTTGGCGGTGAATATAAAGTGTATATGCCGTCACTTGTTTATGATGCGTTTCAATTGTGCGCAAAATCCAACGATAGCGATGTAAGAGAGTATAATATTTTTGATATTGTAAATGAAATAGTTGGAGAAACGGAATCTAAATGTCCTACAAGGGAGCAAGTTGATAGTGGTAATAATATATTTCAACTTCTAGAATGGTTACATAATAACAATGCATTAAGGGATTATAATTCTTTGATCCCATTCTTTTCTCTAGTGTCAGAACCTATTAGACTTGAAATAGTAAAAAGGTATTTTCACGATGTGAGAATGGGGAAGACCCGACTAGATATTAAGTTGATAGAGCAATTTAGAAGCAATAAATATGATATATTTATTCGTTGTCGTTATGCTGTAGAAACTCCATCCGAAAGAGTTGTTTTGACAGTTCCATTTCTATGTGATAGTATACTGACATTGCTCAAATCTAAAGGTCAGTGTTTTCAGACATTTGATGGAATTCTTGATTTTGCAATGACTCGTTGTGATAAAAACCATCCAGGTGTGGATTTCAAATTGGAAAGATTGATCCCGGTGTGTAAAGGTGGGGCATCCTATAATAAATTGTTTAAAGGTTTTGTTGTTTATAAATTAGTATGCAAAATAGATCAAGAACAATTAATAGATGAAACTTTGCTTAAATATATTCGTGAAGAACTTGATCGTATAGGAGTAAGGGCTCAATACCCAGCTTGTAAATATGATGATGCAACCCCGATTGAAACTGTTTTATGTGAAAAATGTTCGCGTAAAATAATAGAAGGAAATGTAGACTCAAAAAATAAATGTAAAAATTATATTTATAAAGCCTATAGTGACAAATGGGTTGTAAAAGGAACCCAAGAAAATAAAGAAATTTTAAATAGTTTTTTAACCGAAAGAATTCAGGGTAACGAGACTCTGTTTGAGGACATGTTAGTTGATGTCGGAATGGTGTCTTTGAAGAATTTTCGCAACTATATCCAAATGTTGCTATATTCTTTCAATGAGGAAAAGAATGATGAATTTGTAATTGAACCGTATAAGACTGTTAATAGAAAATATCAGGCAAGATTGATTGAGCGTTTTTTTAAGATTGTCAAAATTAGAGTTTTCCCACAAAAAGATGTGTTTGTTGGACCAAAGTTCGATGTTTTTGGATTTAGGAAGGATCTTATGAGGTCTGTGTCGCCCGCTCACTATCAAGATCAGCAAATAACAATAATAGAGACTTGTAAAGAAAAGGAAAGAAAAGAAATTTATAATAGAGTTGTTGAGTCGTTAAAAAAAGAGTTTAATGCACTCGAGTGTAATGGGTTGTATTTTGAACTACCATATAATAAATTGGTGCTTGATAAAATTGTCAGTCGCTATTATGTGAATACATCATATACACATAAAAGCGAAGATTCTTATCTAACATTCTTGGAGTCAAACTCCAATAACGGTTTTTATCAATATTGTGCACCCGAATTAAGCGAAGTAAATAATTCAGCTATTAACCTTCCGTTTTTTTGGTGTAGAGGAAAGGAGTGTTTTAAAAATAATCTTGGCTTACAACTTTTAGAAAAAGTTAGAGATTGGCGTTTATATTCATTGTATCATTTAACGGAAATTATAGGTTATCCAAAAATACACATTACGCCAGCAGGAAACGAACCCGATCCAATGGTAAGAAGTTTTATTGCGATAACTAATAAGGTTGTGCAAAAATTTCGCAGATTGAAATGTCGTTCGTGTGGTCATTTGTTGTTTGTGGATAGAGGCGGTAGTTACAATAGATATAATAATTATTCTTGCGTCAACCCAATTTGTTTAGAGTATCAGAAGCGAGTTTATTTGAATTTTTGTTATAAGTGTAAATCTGGACTTATTGATTCAAGAGATTCTGCCAAATGCCCCAATGGTTGGTATATTTGTCCTTCTTGCTTGTCTTGCTGCGATGATGCACAGTATGATAGACAGAGTCAACTGTATATATTATCCAAAACAGATGTTCCAGAAAGAATACAACGGATGTTAGGTCGTGGTCATAACGATAAAGGTTTATTCTTTTGTCCAAGATGCGGTACCGGTATTGAGGTAATAGATGATGGTGGGGAGAAATATTCTAAACCTTGCCCTAAATGTGGAAGCGAATTTAGAATATTTGCTAGAGATTTTAAATTAAAACTAACCTGATATGAAAAAGTCTTTCCCTTTGATGTTGGTGGCTGCGCTGCTGGCTTGCTTGCAGGCTGTGGCGGCGACTATCGCGCCAATAGACCTGAAGTGTGAATACGAGTCAAGTCCTCTGCTTGATAAGCAAAACCCTCGTTTTCAGTGGATTAACTCAAACCCCAAACTCAAGCAGGGCGCGCGCCAGACAGCATACCGCATCCGTGTGGCTACCTCTGCTGATGGTTTCGATAATGCCGTGTGGGACACTGGCAAGGTGCTCTCTTCGGAGTCGGCATTCATTAGCTATGCGGGCGAGCCTCTTCGCTCACGCACCTCTTACTTCTGGCAGGTGATGGTCTGGGACGAGAAGGGTGAGCCTTCGGCTTGGAGCGAGCCTGCGCAGTGGCATATGGGTATGCTTGCGGAGGATGAGTGGCAGGGCAAGTGGATTGGCGCACCTTGGCAGGGCGAGGAGTCCTACGATGTGCGTGGCACGCTGGAGTTCGACGCCGCACCGCTTCTGCGCAAGGAGTTTTCGGTGAAGAAGGGTTTGAAGTCGGCTCGCTACTACGGCACAGGCCTGGGCTACCACGAACTATACCTCAATGGCGAGCGCGTGGGCGAGGATTACCTCTCGCCAAACCAGACAAACTACACTACGCGACCTCTGCTCAATACGCGCGGCATCGTTGTGACCGACCCATTCGAGGAGTACACCGTTCTGTATCTCTCGCACGACTTTACCGATAAGTTGCAGGAGGGCGACAACGCCATCGGTGTGATTCTTGGCGATGGATTCTTCAACATCTCACGCCACTGGGTGCTTGGCTACGGAACACCTCGCTTCATCGGTCAGATTGAGTTGGAGTATGAGGATGGCTCGCGCGAGGTTATCGCCTCTGATGAGAGCTGGCGCGCGGAGCGTAGCGCAATCACCCGCAACCAGATTTACTACGGCGAGTGCTATGATGCTCGCCTTGAGCACGATGGCTGGAGCACAGCCGCCTACGATGACTCTGCTTGGCAGTCGGCAGTTGTGAAGAATGCCCCTTGCGGCAAACTTATCCCACAGAATGGCCCTGCAGACCGCATCACCGAGCGCTTCGACCCCGTTGAGTTCGAGAAGCGCGACGACGGCGTCATCCGCGTAAAATTCCCTGTTGAGGTGTCGGGCTGGGTTGCGCTGAAGAATATCGTTGCGGAGGCTGGTCAGCAGATTTCAATCAAGTACTTGAGCGAGTCGCCAGGCAACGGCGACAACATCTACATAGCCAGAGGCTCGGGCGATGAGTCTTACCACGCTCGCTTCACCTGGTTTGTATTTTCCGAGGTCGAGATTTCGGGTATCGACAACCTCTCGGCAGAGCAGGTTGAGGCACACGCCGTAAACTCCGCTGTGGAGCGCGCGGGCGAGTTCAAGACCTCTAACGAGTTGATTAACAAGATTAACGAGATTTGGCAGCGTAGCCAACTTGACAATATGCACGGCTCTATCGCCAGCGACTGCCCTCACCGCGAGCGCTCGGCATATACGGGCGACGGTCAGGTGGCGTGCGTTACGGTGATGCACAACTTCGCGACGCAGACCTTCTACAACAAGTGGCTTCGCGACATCCGCGGCGCGCAGACCGCCGATGGTTATGTGCCTAACGGCGCGCCTTGGCAGCCAGGCTGTGGCGGTGGTGTCGGCTGGGGTGCAGCCATCGAGATTATGCCGTGGGAGTTCTATCGTCACTACGGCGACATAGAGGTGCTGGAGGCGAACTATGGCGCTATGAGCCGCCATATCGCGTGGATGCAGACCTGGGTCGATGAGCGTGGCATTATGGAGTCACGCGACCCACAGCACTGGAAGAACTTGGGCGACTGGTTGCCTCCTCGTGCGTTGCCTGCCAATGCGCTGGTGCACACCTTCTTCCTCTGGTACTGCTCCGACATCACATCAAAGACGGCGACCCTGCTGGGCAAGAACGACGATGCTTGGCGCTTCGCGCAGTTGCGTGACCGCACCGCCGCGGCGTTCCACAAGACTTTCTACGACCCCGCTACGGGCTCTTATGGCAGGCACGGCAGTAATGTGCTTGGTCTTGTGATTGGCGTTCCCGATGATTGCAAGGCGAAGGTTGTTGAGGCACTGAAGGCAAACATCGCCGAGGTGAACGACCACCTCGACACAGGCATTGTCGGCACTCGTCACCTCTTTGAGGTGCTGTGCGACAACGGCTTGCAGGATTTGGCATATAAGATTATCAACCAGCGTGACTTCCCATCCTTCGGCTGGTGGATTGAGCAGGGGGCTACCACGACTTGGGAGGCGTGGAATGGCGCAGATTCGCGCAACCACCCAATGTTCGGCGGCGGTATCGGCTGGTTCTACCGCGACCTCGCGGGTCTGGAGGCTCTCGGCGCGGGCTACTCGTCGTTCCAGGTGCGCCCAGTGTTGCCCGAGGGTTTGGAGTGGGTTGAATATACCCACCGCACAACCTATGGCGATGTGGCTATCAAGTGGCAGAACAAGGCTGGCAAGTTTACTATGCAGTGTGATGTGCCCGTAGGCTCACGCGCGATTGTATGGGTGCCATTCGCGGGCGAGAAGCCAAAGGTGAAACTTAACGATAATGTGCGCGCTGTGGGCGTGCGTGAGGGTTATGCGCTCTATCAGGTTGAGTCGGGAAGATATAATTTTAATTCAAAATTATAATGGAAAAAGTGCGTTTGGCAATCTCACCCTGCCCCAACGACACCTTTATGTTCCACGCCCTGGTGCATGGGCTGGTCGATTGCGAGGGGCTGGCGTTTGAGATTGAGTATCACGATATTGAGGAACTGAATCGCGGCGCGATAGCTGGCGAGGTGGATATGAGCAAGGTCAGTTGCGCCGTCCTGCCCGCCATCACGAAGGAGTACTCTCTGCTCGATAGCGGAGCGGCGCTCGGCAGGGGTAACGGACCTCTGCTGGTGCAGCGCAAGGGTTTTCAGGGTGCGCTCAAGAGGGTTGCCGTACCTGGCGAATATACTACGGCGAATGCGCTGGTGTCGGGGCTCTTTCCGCTGATTGACGAGCGTGTGCCGATGCTCTTCTCGGAGATTGCCGAGGCCGTTGAGCGGGGTGATTTCGATGGTGGCGTGCTTATCCACGAGGGTCGCTTTGTCTATGAGCGCCGTAATCTGGAACTCGTTGCCGACCTCGGCGTGGAGTGGGAGCGAATGACCGACCTGCCTCTGCCGCTTGGCGGAATCGTGGTGCGTAAGTCACTCGGCGCGGACCTTAAGAGCAAGGTTGAGCGCATCCTGCGCCGCAGCATCGAATACGCCTTCGCCCACCCAATGGCGTCACGCGACTATGTCAAGCAGCACGCCCGCGAGTTGGAGGATGATGTCATCGACAAACATATCGCTCTTTTTGTCAATGATTTTTCTTTGTCGCTTGGCCCCGACGGCCGCCGCGCAATAAGTTATCTGACGGGCGAGATTTACGAATAGAGAAGAAAAAAGTCCGATGGGTAACCATCGGACTTTTTTGTTTGTAAAATTATTGGTCTAATTTTAAAGATAATATTCCATTTTTAGCCTCCTTTGCGAAAATTTCAAACATATTTTCCCACGCATCTTCGCGACCTTTATTGATTGCGTTTATTTGTGTGTCAGCCAAACTTTGCGTGTCCATAAAGGTTGTAAAAATAGATATTCTTGCTTCTGCTTTGTCTTTTGAATGGTCTCCACTTTCATCTATTTCCCCCACTACAGCAGACTGAGCAAAACAAAAACCGTCAGTTATTTTAAATCCTATTTGTGCGTGTGGTCCATATTTTTCTATTCGTCGATTGATCTCCTTTGTTATTTCAATTGATGTTCTTTCTCCTCTGTTTCTAGAAAAGAAAATACAAGCAATATCGTTGGTGGAAAGGTTTTCATTTTTCAGACATCTTTCTTTGTATCTTTCAAGAAAATGGTTTGTGAATGCATCAATAGCCCTAATGGCATAAGGTTTAGACTCAAAATCACGCTGGTATATATCTGTATATCCTTTGATGATTAGTCTTTTGTGACCATCGTAATCGATGCCAAAGTAATCTTGGGTGGGGGTTTCTATGCGGAAGCGACTTTCTGCATAGAAAAATATGATGTATTCGTTTCCCGATGATGGAATATTGTATTCATACCACCTCCACGCGGGGAATTTTTTTTCTTTCTTGAACTCTTTGATTGCTTTAGGGTATAGTTGTTCCATTCGCAATTCGACTTTCTTTAAATCGGCTGCGAGTTCATAGTATATTTCTTTGTGTGTCGTACATTCGCGTATCATATAATGGAATGGGTTTTTAACAAAAATAATAAAATATAGAAAAAGAGTCAAGCCGACAAGATAATTTTTTTGATGGGGCTCGACTGCGCTACTGCAAAACGCAGTCGTGTGCTCGATATTGACATTCCCCCTAAATCCCCCTTTGGCAAAGGGGACTTCGTCAGGGTTCTCGCGCCCTTTGATGGGGCTCGAACGGCGAAGCCGTCACCGAGGTCGTGCCGTAGTCGCCACTTGTGGCGGTGCGGGAAACACGACCGAGGTAACCCTCCTTAATTCGAGTCCGCTGTGTGGGGTGGGGGTTGGTGGCGTCTGCCATTGGCAGATGCAATATAGGCGGTTAAGGGCAGTGAACTTGTTCATAATGCCTTTAGCCGCCTATGTTGAATGAGAGCGAATGCTCCGCCACCAAACCTATTTGCAAAAACAAAAAAGGAAGAACATTCGTTCTTCCTTTTCAGTACCCCCTCAGGGGCTCGAACCCTGGACCCCAACATTAAGAGTGTCGTGCTCTACCAACTGAGCTAAAGAGGCATCAATCATTTAGATTGCTGGTGCAAAGATAGCGCAGATTTTCTTTTTCTGCAAATTTTTGGGCGAAATTCATCAAAAAATCGCATCCAAGCCCTTCGCTAACGCCCTGCACCCGAGCAATTAATCGCTATTCCACTCACCCGCAGCGTCGATGTAAACCACTGGGCGCTTCGCCTCCCACTTCTTCAGGCGGAGGTAACTTTCGTAGAGGTTTATGCCGTTTGACGACTCCTCCGCCATGATGTAGCCAATCACGCAGGCGTGTCCGCGTGTGGTGCGGTAGGATGTCTCAACTCTGTCAAGGTAAGCATTCTTCCAGCGTGGGTCGTTCGATGGGTTGCCACCCACCTGACGCGACAAGCCGCTCTTGCTGGTGTTGATTGGCACCTGCGCGATGACATACATACCCAGCGAGTCGCACATACGGTATACATTCTGTGGTACGGCGCCCATCTTGAAGCGCAGGGCGTTGTACTTGAGTACGCGCGCCGCGATGATGTCCTTGTCGGTGACGGTCAGCGGGTCGAAGTCGCGGTAGAAGAGTTCGGTCTGGATGCCGTTGATGAAGAAGTTACCCTCCTTGTCGGACTCCACCGTACGGAAGCCGATCATATGCGACTGATACTCCACATTGCGACCCTCCACCTGTGTGCGGATATTGAGGCGGTAGCGCACAGGCATCTCGGCGCACCAGGTCAGTGCGTAAGGAATCTGTGCGGCGAACTTGATTGTATCCTCGCCACGCATACCGATGGTGATGTCGCGGTGACCATAGGTCACAACGGTAGTATCTGGAGCAACCAACTCATAGTGGATGCGCGCCTTCTTTGGGTTGAGCGACTCGGTCTTTACGACGATGCCCAAATCGACATTCGCCCACTCGCTCTTCATATCCACGCGGGTGTTGTGCAGCACCTCACGCACACGAATCATAGGCTGTGACATCACGAACACCTCGCCGATGTGAGCCTCGGTCTTGTCGTTGAAGCACTCCATCTTGCGGCTGAAGTGGTCCTTCAGGACGCGGATAGAGATTGTGTTGAGGTCCTCCTTCGACGCCTTCGTTACATTGAACTCGGCGGGTGCGAAGGCGTTGGCAGAGTAGCCCACCTTCTGACCATTGATAAGCACCTCGTAAGCGCCCGACGCCTCATCGACATAGAGGATTGCCATACGGCTCAACCACACAAACGGGATGACATACTTCGATGTAAAGACCACAGCATCAGCCTCCTCGGTGCGTGTCCACTCCTTCACTGGGCGAACAAACTTCGACGCCACCATACCTGCGCCCAGCGCCTGCGCCTCCTCGGCGGTAGGGTAGGGCACAACCTTCGTGCGGGCCTTCTCGCGACCGAGCGAGATGTACTCTGGCGAGTCGTACTCCTGTCCGCAGAGGATGTTCACCGTGAGGGTCAGGAGTGCTATGATTGAGAAAAATCTTTTCATATCTTGGTTATAATTGCTATATTTGTCGGTCAAAGTTACGAAAATTTTTATTTTTACGATGAATAAACCATCAAAACTCAACTTTCCGCGCATAAATTTGCACGCCGTCGAGGATAAAGGACGCACGCTGGTCTTCGACCGAGTGCGCTCGACCTATGTCGTGCTGACTCCCGAGGAGTGGGTGCGCCGTCACTTGGTGGAGTTTCTCATCTCACATTGTAAAGCCCCTTTGCGCTGCATCGTCGAGGAGTATCCCATCCCGCTGAATAATATGGCACAGCGTGCCGATGTGGTTGTGCTGGGCGCCGATGCAAGGCCGCTGCTTGTTGCCGAGTGTAAGTCGGTGGATGTCGATCTCTCGTCGGAGAGCATCCGCAGCGAGGTCTTTGGTCAGGTGTCGCGCTACAATGCTGTGCTGGGTGCGCGTTATGTTGTGATGACCAATGGCCTGCACCACTTCTGCTTTGAGCATACGGCGACGGGCTATGCCCCTATGCCATCATTCCCAGTGCTGGGTTAGCCTACTTTCTGCTTGCCAGGTGGTTGCGGAACGAGGCGCGATAGTTAAGGCTCACTGGCACATAATCTCCATTGTCAAGATAGATGCGACCACGCGTATAACTCGCCACGCGCGAGAGGTTCACGATATAAGAACGGTGCACTCGCATAAAATTGTATGCCGCGAGCATCGACTCCATATTCTTTAGTCGGTAGAGTGTCGTGATTGTCGTGCCGTCGGTCAGGTGCAGTCTTACATACTCGCCCACGCTCTCGGCGTAGATGATGGTGTTGCACTTGATGAGCGATACCTTGTAGTCGGCCTTGATTGAGATGTAGTCATCATCGCTGGGGCGCTCACTCTCTGTCGCCTTTTCAATCTCACCCTCGGCTGCGAGTTTTTCGCGGCGCATCTTGAAGAGGTTGCTCAACGATGCCGCCTTCTCGGTGGCGTGCTTGAAGTCCTCGAACGAGAATGGCTTGAGCAGGTAGTCCACCGCGTCGAGACGGTAACCCTCAAGGGCATACTCCGAGTAGGCGGTGGTGAAAATCACCATCGGTGCACTCTTTAGTCCGCGCACAAAGTCCAGTCCGTTCACATCGGGCATATTTATATCCACAAACATCACATCTATGCTCTGCTCGGCGAGCACCTGCTCGGCCTCGATGGCATTGCTGCACATCGCTACGAGTTCGGCGCTTTCGATGCGGTCTATATAACTCTTGATTTGACGCAAAGCCAGAGGCTCGTCGTCAATTGCCATACATCTTATCATTTCACAATTGGTATTGAGAGTTTAACAATGTATTCCTTGGGGTTCTTGTCGTCTATGTCGAGCGTATATTTGTCCTCTCCATAGATCAGGTCCAGTCGCTTGCGTACATTCACCAGACCCACGCCACCCGTCGATACGAAGTGGTTTTCGTGGCGCGAGTTGCGTATCTCAGCGTGTGCGAAGTCGTTGTCGTAGTGCAATTTGATATGTACGAACGAGGGGTGGTTGTAACTTACGCCGTGCTTGAAACTGTTTTCCACAAAGACAATCAGCACCAGCGGCGGCACCTTGCCACCCAGCGGTATGTCGCCCTCGCACTCGAACTTGATATCCACCGCGTCGGTGTAGCGGATACGCATCAGGGCGATGTAGTGCTCGATGAAGCGCTCGTCGTTGTGGATGTCGGTCACCTGATTCTCGGTATCGTAGAGCACATATCGCATCATCTTCGAGAGTTCTATGATAGAGCGCTTCGCCTCCTCGGTGTTGATGTCGATGAGGGAGTGGATGTTGTTGAGCGTGTTCATGAAGAAGTGGGGGTTGATCTGGTACTTCAGCGCCGCCATCTCGGTTTGCAGGCTCTGATGCTCCAGTGCCACCATCTTCTGCTCGTCGGCCATCGACTTAAAGATGAACTTGATACCACTATTCGCCACCGCGAGGAAGAATCCCGCCACCACATTCCAGTACCACGCAAGGTCGGTGAACGAGGCGCGTCCGTGGATGACATACATATCGCCGCCAGCGTAGGGCACATAGCGCAGAGAGTCGTTGTAGTGCTCGATACCGTAGAAGATAGCCACCAGCATCGGTATCAGCACCGCCACATAGGTGAGGAACTTTTTACGGAAGAGCAACCTCGGCGCCAGCAGGGCGTCGTTCACGATAAAGATGAAGAGGTAGGGGAACAACTTACCCCACGCGGTGAACATATTTATCAGATAGACATGCTCCTCCGACATCATCTTCGAGTTGAGGATGGGCACCAGCCACGCCATACTCCACACCAGAATGTAGAGCAGTCGCTCGCCAAAGACGGGTTTGTAGGTATTGATTTTCATCTTCATAACTATGCAAAGTTAGAAATTTTCCGCATAAAATCGCTTTTTGATGTTACAAATCTGCTCCTTGTGCGTATTATATGTGGCGGAAATGCCTATATTTGCGTAAACGAACCTGAAATTGCAGTTATGAAACGACTCTTTACACTTCTGCTCTGTTGCTTCGCCATGCTCGCTGCCGAGGCGAAAATCTCCGCGCCAAGGATGTATGCCCACCGCGGCTGCTGGAGCAAGAACGAGGCGGGCGAGTTTGTCATCCCCGAGAATAGCGTGGCGGCGGTGACTGCTGCGGCAAGGATGGGCTATGAGGGCATCGAGTGCGATGTGCGCCTGACGAAAGATAACCGAATGGTCATCCTCCACGATGCTACGCTCAACCGTACGGCACGCCGCGCGAGCGACTATTCGCGTCTGGATAAACCCGTATATCTCAATCAATTAACCTTCGAGGAGTTGCGCCGCGACTATGTGCTGGAGTCTGCCGACCCCGCGCTGCGTACGCCTATACCAACGCTTGAGGAGTTGCTTGAGGAGTGCAAACGATGCGGCATTGTGCCGATGTTGCACAGCGCCCTGATGGAGTCCTACCATGTGGCGCAGGAGATGTTTGGCGATGAGTGGATATGCTTTACGGCGGGCGTTGAGCACCTGAAGCGTGTGCGCGAATTTTCCGACTGCACCATCCTGCTTGCTATAAATGACGGCACCGCCGAGGAGAATATCGCGCGATTGCAGCAGATTGGCGGTCATTGCGGTATCTCGACAATGAATTACAACCTCTACACGCCAGAGTTCTGCCGCGCGCTGACCGAGGCGGGCTATGAGGTGCAGGCGTCAATCTTCCCCGCACCCCGCGAGGCCTACGCCCAGCGCAACGGCGTGACATTCCAGCTCACCGACTACTCGTTTATGCTCGCCGAGGGCGAGAAGGCGGACTACAAGATGACGCACTACAACGGTTGGTACAACCGCTTGGGTTTGGGCTCGCTGATTGATAAGAAGAGCGCTGGCAGGAGTTTTGATTATGCGGGCTATGTGGTTGAAATCAAGATGAATAGAAAGAGCGCGGAGATTGCGCGTGAGTGCGAGAAGTTGGGCATTGACCCGATGGTGCGTGTGGGGTTGGACGGCGCAAAATATGAGTTTATGCCTTGCGGCAAGGAGCGAATATTCATCGGTCGCCGCTCGGTAGGTGCTCCGCTTCCAACCGCCGAGTTTGTGTCAAAAAATGTTGGTCACAAAAATGCCATCCGTCGCGTAAAAGTAAGAATATACGAGATGTGAAAAAAGAAAAGGTTGCCCCGACGAGGCAACCTTTTTTAGTGCTGTGTGATGCGATTATTTTGCGTTGAGAACGGTGAGGTTTAGGGTGATGTTCTCGAAGCCGTTTGCGAGGTGATCAACATTCCAACCCTCTGGCACAACGACCGTTGCGTTCATCACATCATCCTCAATCTTCCACTCTACATCCACCGACTCCTCGCCCACTGGGATTGAGCCCTTGCACTGCTTCAGACCGCAATCGTTAAAGCGGATAGTGACATTCTTCTCGGCTGGCGAAATATCATAGACACCCAGCGCGTCACGATAGAGCACACGCACGATGTGTGCCGCGAAGCCGTGGTTGCAACTTGCCGAGGTGGTCATATTCTCCCACAATGTGCCAGTGAGGTCTGCCATCGGGAGATAGTAAGAACTGTTCTCGTCGAGAATCTGCTTTGCGCGACCCGCCCGCGAGAGCAACTCCATACGCAGGTAGTTGCCAATAAAGGCGTTCGACTCGTGTATCTCGGGGAACTCGTTGTTGGTCTTGCGGATTGGACCGAACTTATCGAGCATCTTCACCCATAACTCTGGGTGGCTCTCTGGCGTTGCTGTGCCGAGGTAGAATGCGTAGTACTGGCAGGTCTCGGTGCGGTTGCGAGTGAGTTCCAACTTGCCCTTGGCGTTGCGGTGGGCGTTGTCAATAAAGAACTCGCCGTCGAACGACTGCTCAACAATGGTCTTTCTCACCTGCTCCGCCTGTGCGGTCAAGGCGGGGTCATCGTAGAGGCGACCCACCACCTCCAACATCTTGGCATAGAGCATATTGGATGGGTAGTTCACATCCTGCACAAAACTATTCGCCGCCGACCACTCGACAAACACCCAGCGGGTGAGTTTCTCCAGCAGACCATCCTCGTTAAGGAATGGCTTGAAGTAGTCCACCAGGTCGTAAACCCTCTGCTTTGCGCGGTCAATCAACTCGCGGTCGCCACTGCGGTGGAGGTACTCCTCCAACTCCAGCACAAACCACATCGCCCAGTTTGGGATATGGTTCTGGTTGGGGTGGTCGCTTGGGTAGCACATCGGCAGCATACCCTTATCCAGGTGCTTGAACTCCTCTGGCAGGAGGAAGTTCTCAAGGAAATTCTTTTCAATGTGGGTGTAGCCCGAGAGGTCGAATGCCACGCGAGCCGAGAAATAACTGTCGCACAACCAGCCCGCGCGCTCTCGCGATGGGCAGTCCATAAAGACATCCAAGGCGTTCTGGCGATGTGTCTCGCGTGCCGCCTCAAAGAGGATGTTCGTAGGCTCGCTGTCGCTTGAGAATGTGCCGCGCGTAGCGTGTGAGCCGCAGTAGTCGCGCATATATATCTGCTCAATCTCGCAAGCACCCTTCTCCACCTCCATATTGACATACTGCATAGTGTATGGCTCGAACGATTCGAGGGTGTATTCTCCTGCCTCCAACTCGTAAGTGGTGCAGGCATAACAACCTAAACGACCGCCATTTACACCCGAGTTGGCATCGAGGATTTCATCAAATACGAAGCGCACCAAGCAAGGCTCCGTAACCTTCACCTTGAGTCCCAAAAATCCTGTGCTGTTGCACTTGAATTTCCACACGCCACTCTCCATCTTTGTGGCGTTATGCAGGGTGTAGTCGGGGTGGGGAACACCTCTTGCGAGGAGGTTTCTCGCCGACTGCTCGGCAAGCGTTACGGGCTCTGCGCCGTTCCAATTCTTGTCGGTTGCCCACGCCTCAAAGTCGGGCGTGAGGGTGTAGTGTTCGATGTGTGGGCGCTGGAAACTGAACTCCCTCACATCCTGCTTGCGCTGCTTCAGGTCGTAAGCCACAAACTCACTACCCGTTGCGGCCACCACCTCACCATTCAGTTCAACCTCCGCCTGCAGGAACGATGGCTGGTTGAGCAGATAGTAGTTGTCGTCGTTGTAGCCCGCAACCTCCAGCGCGATGATGTTTTTGCCCAACTTCAGGTATGGCTTAATATCGTAGCAATCAATGCGATAGTAGTCGTGTGCCGCCACGCTTGGTCCGTGTGCCACAAACTCGCCGTTAATCTTCAGGCGGTAGTCGCACGATGCCGTAAGTCGGATATATGCCTCGCTGACCCAGCCCGCCTTTATAACCTCGCGGAACGAGAGCGTCAGGTTGCGCTCCGTCTGGCGACCCTCTGCCCATACGGGCTTCGCCTTTGAGAAACTATCGACTTGTGTGAGGTCAGCCTCCTGGGTTGAGCATCCCACAAGGAGCAGACAGGCAAATGCCGCTGCAAGCAGTGTGTAGAATGAGCATTTCATTTTCTTTGCGGTTAAATAGTTTTCTACAAAGTTAATGTTTTCGCTGAAAAAACCGCCACTCTGCGGCAAAAAGATGAAAAATTTTACACCCTCAAGATATAATCTTGAAACCTTGCGCGAAAAACCGCCCTGCGATGTAGGAGATGACGACTATTTTTCCTATCTTTGTACGATAAATAGACTTTTACACCTGAAAAATGAAAAGGGATAAACTGAAGGGATATATTTGCGGAGCAGTGTCGGGAGCAACCTATGGTATGATTCCGCTCTTCTCGGTGCCAGTGCTCAACGAGGGTATGGGCTTCGATTCGTTGCTCTTTTACCGCTACCTGATGGCTGCCGCCGTGATGGCACTCATCCAGTTGGTGCGCCGCCGCTCGTTGGCAATCTCTCCACAGGATTTGCCGCTGGTGCTGCTGCTCGGCGTGTTGTTCGCCTTCTCGTCGGTCTTTATGTTTATGGCATTTGACTATATGCCTACGGGTCTGGTCTCGACGATGTATTTTATCTATCCCGTCATCACGGCACTCATAATGTCGATACTCTACGGCGAGCGGATGAGTTGGGGTAGGGCTATCTCGCTAGTGCTGGCGCTGGCTGGTATCGGTATGTTGTATGTCTCCGACGGCGAGGAGCGTATGAGCATTATGGGTGTTATACTCACATTCGCCGCGGCGCTGGTCTATGCGCTCTATATCGTTATCACCAACCGCTCACGCATACGCACAATGCCGAGTGCAAAACTCGCCTTCTGGTCGCTTGTGGTGGGTGCGGTAATCTTCTTCGTGAGGGCCGACTGCGGTACGGCGTTGCAGGCTGTGCCATCTGCAAAGGCGTGGGGCTTGATACTATTGTTGGCAATCGTGCCTACGGTGGTGTCGTGTACGGCGCTTGTGATGTCAATCAGATATGTAGGCTCAACCGTCACATCCATCCTCGGCGCGAGCGAGCCCGTTACGGCGGTGCTGTGCGGTACGCTGGTATTTGGCGAGCCTATGTCGTGGAGGATATTTTTCGGAATAGTCGTGATTATCGTCGCCGTTATTGTGTTGGTGGCGGGCGATGACCTGATGGCAAAGTTTAGAATCAAATCAAAAAAGAGAGCAATAAATTAAAATCAATATGGCAAGAAAAAGACAAAATTATCCACTCATCGAGGCGCTGGAGATTACCACTCTGGCAGCCGAGGGCAAGGCTATGGGACGCTATAACGAGCAGGTCGTGTTTGTGCCGATGACCGTGCCTGGCGATGTTGTGGATGTGCAGATACGCAACAAGCGCCGCCGCTTTATGGAGGGCGTGGTGGTGAACTATGTTAAGCGCTCGCCTCTGCGTGAGGAGCCTTTCTGTCCTCACTTTGGAGTGTGTGGCGGATGTAAGTGGCAGAACCTCCCATACGCCGAGCAGTTGCGCTTTAAGACCGAGCAGGTGCGCGACCAACTCACCCGCATCGGTAAGGTGGAACTTCCCGAAATAAAACCTTGTCTTGGTTCGGCGAAGCAGCAGTTCTACCGCAATAAGTTGGAGTTCACATTTGCCGACAAGCGCTGGCTCACCTACGAGGAGATTGCCCAGGGTGGCGACATCGACCGCGCACCAGCACTCGGCTTCCACATCCCTAACTGCTTCGACAAGGTGCTTGACATCAACAAGTGCTACCTTCAGGCAGACCCATCAAACGGCATCCGCGACGCGGTAAAGCAGTTCTGCATCGAGAATGGCTACTCGTTCCACAACTGCCGCGAGCATCAGGGCTTGATGCGTAACATCATCATCCGCACAGCCTCTACGGGCGAGGTGATGGTTATCGTGGTCTTTAACGAGAACGACCAGGAGCGCATCGTGGCGCTTATGGAGATGTTGAAGGCGAAGTTCGAGCAGATTACATCGCTCTTCTATGTGGTAAACACCAAGTGGAACGACTCGGTGGGCGACCTTGAGCATATCTGCTATGCGGGCAAGGACCACATCATCGAGCAGATGGAGGGCTTGCAGTTCAAGGTAGGTCCAAAGTCATTCTACCAGACCAACTCCGAGCAGGCTTACGAACTCTATAAGGTGACACGCGAGTTCGCCGACCTCAAGGGCGACGAGGTTTTGTATGACCTCTACACCGGTACGGGCACCATCGCCAACTTCTGCGCGCGCCGCGCCAAAAAGGTTGTGGGCGTTGAGTATGTGCCCGAGGCGATTGAGGATGCAAAGGTCAATTCGGCTATCAACGGCATCGACAACACCTCGTTCTACGCTGGCGATATGAAGGATGTATTGTCGGATGAGTTTGTTGAGCGCAACGGCCGTCCCGATGTGATTATCCTCGACCCACCACGCGCGGGCGTTGATGAGCGAGTGATTGAGGTTATCCTCCGCGCCGCACCAGAGCGCATCGTATATGTGAGTTGCAACCCAGCCACACAGGCGCGCGACCTCCAGTTGATGGATGGTCAGTATGAGGTTGTGGCGGTGCAGCCAGTGGATATGTTCCCACACACCCACCATGTGGAGAATGTGGTGAAACTCCAGCGCCGCTAATGCACGATTTTGGCTGTTAGACTCGTTCTACTTTAGAACGCTAAAACAGAAATGACTATGAAAAGATTTTTTATCGCAGTGGCTTTTGCCGCAATGATGCTTGTGGCGCAGAGTGCGCAGGCGCAGTATCAGCAGATGATTCCAACGGTGTCGGTCAATGGCTCGGCACAACTCAAGGTGACGCCCGACGAGATTTACATCTCTATCAAACTCGACGAGAGTGACACCAAGGGCAAGATTCCCGTACTCCTCCAGCGCAAGGAGATGCTCTCGGCGCTCAAGAAGTGCGGTATCAATGTCGAGGAGCAACTCTCGGTGCAGGGAATGACCAGCGAGTACTACCGCAAGCGTGGCTCATTGGCGGCGACGCAGTATGAGTTGAAGGTTGGCTCGGCAGAGGAGGCGCGCAAGGTCTTTGAGGCGCTCGACAAGGCGGGTGTGGCGAATGTGAACATCACGCGAGCAGCCTGCTCCAACATCGAGGAGCACCGCGCCAAGGCACGCCAGGCGGCTATGCTGAATGCCCAGATGCGAGCATCACAACTCGCCGAGGCTGTGGGTCAGTCTATCGGCGCGTGCTATGAGATTAACGACTACTCAACCGATGTGGAGTACTCGACCCGTGCCCGCGTGATGATGAAAAACTCCCTTGCGCTGGAGTCGGCGGACGCCATAGAGGAGGCAGAGCCTGAGGTTGATTTCGAGCAGATTGTCATCAAGTACAACCTCTCGGCAAAGTTTTATTTGAACACAGAAACAAAGTAAAGATATGAAGATTGCACGATTGATATTCAATCCTATTCAGGAGAACACCTATGTGGTCTGGGACGAGACTATGGAGGCGGTAGTTATCGACGCTGGTAATATGGGCGAGCGTGAGAACGATGTTTTGGCGAAGTTCATCGCCGACAACGGCTTGAAGCCAGTGCTGGCGCTCAACACCCACGGTCACTTCGACCACCTGCTGGGCGTTGACTTTCTGCGTAACCGCTACGGCGCTAAATTGGCAATGAGCTCAAAGGATGAGTTCTTGTTGAAGGGCGCATCCGTAAGTGCCGAGTTGTTCGGTATCCGCGCTGGCGACCTGCCAGAGGCTATCGACATCGATTTGGAGGGCGAGGAGTCAGTGAAGTTTGGCAACACCGAGCTCAAGATTATCTCTGTGCCTGGTCACACACCTGGTCACTTGGCATTCTATGAGCCACAGTCGAATGTCCTGTTCACGGGCGACACCCTCTTCCGCGAGAGCATCGGCCGTACGGACCTCCCTGGCGGCGACTACTCGTGGATTATGCGCTCGATTATCGAGAACATCCTGCCACTTGGCGACGAGGTGAAGATTTACCCAGGTCATGGTGACACCAGCGACCTCGGTCACGAGTCAATGTACAACCCATTTGTTGTTGAGGTGCTCAACAACGAGGTGAACTACAAGGGCTAAACTCCGCAATGAAAAACCGTCTGCTGACCATTCTTTTGCTCCTCTGCGCGTGCGTATGCTCGGCGCAGAACACCGTCTTGCTCACGCCCCAGCAGGCAAACGACAGGGTGAGTGGCTACATCAGCGAGGGTAATTACTCCGCTTTGGGTCGCGAGTTACCCGCTTTGCGTGAGGCTATCGTACCGCAACTATTGCAGTTGGCGGATGCGCTGGTGGCCTACTATGAGGGTCGTCACGCGGAGAGCAACGCCCTGATAGAGGGTCTGGCGCAGTATGAGAAGGAGTTGGGCGCGGGGGTTATCACCTCGATGCAGAATATCGCCTACTATAATGCTCTTGCTATGGAAGAGTATGCCAAGGCGGGGGAGTATCTAAGGGCTGTGGCGCAAAGTGGGGATGAAGCCCAACGCCAAACAATAGCCTATTTCCAAAAGTGGATGGAGGCTATGGCTGGGCAAAAGGTGGTTAAGATTAAACCTTCAAAGCGCGACCGCGAGTTCACAATCGAGAACCGCAAGGTGGGCGACGGCTCACATATTATGGTCGAGGCGAGGTCGGGCAAGCAGAGTGTGGATATGATTTTCGACACAGGTTGCTGCTATGCCAACTGCATCACCGCGGAGGCAGCCGAGCGCTTGGGTGTGAAGGTGGTGCTTGAGGAGTTGCCAATCGACGGCGTGGCAGGCAGCGACAAAGTAAAGGTGGGCATCCTGCCAAAGATGAAGATTGGCGATGTGGTTATCAGGAACGCCTCGTTCTTCATTCTGGATAAGATTGTGGATGACCCTTCGGTTGGAAAGATAGAAGCCGTCTTGGGTACTCACATTCTGCGCGCTCTGGGTGAGATGCAGATTGATACGCAAGAGGGTAAGGTTACACTCCCATCGAAAAAGAGCGAAGCGCCCGAGCAGAGAAACCTATCGTTCCATACGGGAAATTACGGCATCGAAATCGCGTTTAACGGAGCGAAGATGGTGGTGCACCTCGATACGGGAGCAAACAACAGCCACCTCTCAACGCTCTTTTACAATCAGCACCGCGTGATGGTGGATAGCAGTGCTGCTTCGCGTGCTACGATTACCCGCTCGGGCGTAGGTGGTGGCGAGAAGGTGGAGATAATGAAGGTGCCTGGCATCGCTTTAGATGTTGCGGGCAAGACGATAGTATTTAATCCGATTAGTGTCTATACGCGCGGCGGCGGGTCGTCGTGGTATGGCGTGATGGGTGCTGACTTTTTGTTGGGTGCGGGCAGAGTGACGCTCGACCTTGAGAAGATGTATTTAAGAATTGAATAGATAATGGGAAAACTTTTTCATAGAGTGCTCTATCGTTGCCTCTCGCTGGAGAACTACTTGCGAGTGGTGAGCCGTCTGTTCTTCCTCTACCGCGCCGTGGGACTCGGCCGCAAGGGCAGGGCATTGGAGTATGTCTATCACTTGCCGCAGTTGGTCAAGCGGGGCGATACCGTGATTGACATCGGCGCAAACCTCGGTTACTACACCTGTCCGCTCGCTGACCTGGTTGGCTCGGAGGGTAGGGTATATGCCGTTGAGCCAGTGCCAGTGATTTTTTCTGTTTTGAAGCGCAATGTGGGCTCACGCAAGAATGTAACGCTGATGAACTACGCGCTGGGCGAGGAGTGTCGCACCATCGAGATGGCGAATGACTCGGTAGCCTCGGCTGGTTACTTCGGTACGGGGCGCAACTTTGTGAGCGATGGCGAGTTGTCAAAAGATGCGGTGCGCTTTACGGCGCAGATGCAGCGCGGTAGCGAGTTGTTTGCCGACTTGGAGCGAGTCGATTTCATAAAGTGCGACATTGAGGGTTACGAGCGTGTGGTACTGCCCGAACTGCGACCCATCATCGAGCGCCACCACCCGACGGTGCTTGTTGAGACTGATGGCGAGAGCCGCCGCAAGATGATTGAGATGTTTACGGAGTTGGGTTACAAGGCGTTTATGCTTCAAGATGGAGCAGAGGTTGCTCTTGATGCCAATTCAGATAAGGATATAATCTTTAGATACTAACAAAACTTTTATGAGAATAGATATTATAAGTGTTGTGCCTGAGCTGCTCACTTCGCCAATGAATGAGTCAATCCTCAAGCGAGCGCAGGAGAAGGGTTTGGTTGAGATTGTTATTCACAATCTGCACGACTATGCACACGACCCACGCAAGACCACCGATGACTATCCGTTTGGTGGCGAGGCGGGTATGGTGATGAAGTGCGAGCCCGTGTTTGAACTTATCGAGAAGTTGCAGTCGGAGCGCAACTATGACGAGATTATCTACACCTCGCCCGACGGCATCACCTACAACCAGCACGAGGCTAACCGCCTCTCGATGTGCGAGAATATCATCATCCTTTGCGGTCACTACAAGGGCATCGACTACCGCATCCGTGAGCACCTTATCACACGCGAAATATCTATCGGCGACTATGTGCTGACGGGTGGTGAGTTGGCGGCGTGTGTGATTGCCGACTCTGTTGTGCGCCTTATCCCAGGTGCTATCGGTGACGAGGCATCGGCGCTGACCGACTGCTTTCAGGATGATTTGTTAGCCCCTCCCGTATATACCCGCCCATCGGAGTTCCGCGGCTGGCGTGTGCCCGATGTATTGCTCTCGGGTAACTTCGCCGAGATTGAGAAGTGGAAGGAGGAGCAGGCGTATGAGCGCACCGAGCGACTTCGCCCCGACCTTTTGGACAAAAT
>JAFZFR010000034.1 GCA_017555805.1 Alistipes sp.
CTATGAGCAACGATCCTGCACCATACGACTTCCAGGGCTTGGTACACCACGAGGCTGGCGGTCACGGCTTTGGTAAGTTGGCAGATGAGTACATCTACCATAACGCATTTATCCAGTCGTGCTCTTGCATCTGCTGTGGTCATGTTAAGGAGATCAATGCGATGAAGTCTTACGGTTTCTATGAGAATATCTCGCTTACGGGAAGTATGCAGGAGGTGCCTTGGTCGCATATGATTTACGACCCGCAGTTCTCGAATGTAGTCGATGTATATGAGGGAGCATTTATGCACACTCGCGGTGTGTTCCGTTCGGAGGCTACATCGTGTATGAACAACAATATTGCCTACTACAACGCCATTTCGCGTGAGTCGATGGTTAAGCGTATTATGAAGTATGCTGGGGAGCCTTACTCTTACGAGGCATTCAAGGCGAAGGATTACGAGTCGCTGACATCGACCGCATCTACTCTCTCCACTCGTGCATGGGATGGCGAGGGCGTGAAGGCTTCTTCGCAGCGTGACCAGCGCGAGCCTAAGTTGATGGGCGAGAAACCAAAGTTTAACAAGAATAAGTTTTAATGGGAGGATATGAATATGAAAGCTAAGTATTTATATATAGTATCAGCTCTCGCTCTTGGCTTGGTTGGTTGTAGCCAGGAGTACGAAAATGTGGAAGCACCACTCAGCAGCACAATGATGTTCAGCATTGTGTCTCCAAATGCTACTCGTGTAGCCGATGGTGCATTCGAGGCAGAAGACAAGTTGGGCATCTATGTTACCGATTATGCAGACGAAACAACACCTGCACCACTCCAGATTTCGGGTAACCGTGCCAATAATGAGGTGATGGCGTTCGATGGCGCTTCCTGGGCTACCGAGCGACCAATTTATTGGGGTGAGGGTAAGAGCGATGTATATGCCTACTATCCATATATGGATGTAGTTGATGTCGATGAGCAACCATTCTCGGTGGCTCTCGACCAGACAGCTGAGGGCGCATACGAAAACTCAGATTTCCTGTGGGCAAAGGCTGAGGGCGTAGCACAAACCGATGGCGCAGTATCATTGCAGATGCAGCACTCTATGAGCCGCCTTGTCGTAAAGATTATGGCTGGCGAGGAGTATGTGGGCTCTCTTCCTGCTGACGCTACCGTACATCTTCACTCAACCGTTACCGATGCTCGTGTGTCGCTCGCAAACGGCTCTGTTGTGAAGTATGCATACGGAGGTACACACTCTATCAAGATGCGAAACCTCGGTCTTCGTACCTTTGCAGATGGCGAGGCAGTAGTATATGAGGCTATCGTTGTTCCGCAGATGCTCGAAACCTCAGTGCCTCTGTTGGAGATTAACTCAAAGAGCGTGTCGTACCTTTTGGAGGATATGTTCAATTTCAAGCCTGGTGTATCGTACACCTATACTGCAGTGCTCAATACCTCAACTACCGCTATCCGCATCGATATCGGCTGTACTACCGACGATTGGAACAATATGGGCTCTGGCGACGGTACTGGCGGTGACGGCAGTGGCTCCGAGGGTGGCGAGGACGACGGTATCGACCTCTCGCTCTACACCGACCTCTCGGCAGAGGGCACAGCAAACTGCTACCTTGTGAAGGCTGCTGGCAAATATAAGTTTAAGGCAGTCAAGGGTAATTCTGATGCTACCGTTGGTAATGTCAAGAAGACTGAGGTGCTTTGGGAGAGCTTCGGAACGGATGTAGCTCCAAATGTGGGCGACCTTGTTACAGGTGTTGGTTATAAGAATGGTTATGTCTATTTCTCTACTCCTGAGGTATTTGGCAATGGTAACGCATCGATTGCTGTGCGCAACTCAAAGGATGTAATCCTCTGGTCTTGGCATATCTGGTGCTCGGAGGAGGGTTGGAACGACCATGTTTATGCCAACAATGCAGGTACAATGATGGACCGCAACCTCGGTGCAACCTCTGCTACTCCTGGTGATGTAGGTGCATTTGGTTTGCTCTATCAGTGGGGACGCAAAGACCCATTTATGGGCTCTTGCGCAAAATCAGGAACAACACTTGCTGCTTCGACAGGTAGTTGGAGTACAGTTTCTGGAAGCAAAAATGTAGCATACGCTGAGGAAAACCCTACAACATATGTAACCACATCTGGCTCTGATTGGTGCTCACAGGATGGCGAAGATTATGCATTCCGTTGGCAAGAGAACAAGAAGTCTTTGTATGACCCATGTCCTTATGGCTACCGTGTTCCAAAAGGCGGAAATGACGGTTTCTGGGCAACTGCGTTGGGAACTTCTTCAAATGCGTGGAACAGTGCAATAATGAAGTGGACCAACAATGGCTTTACTTGGACTCTCGCAGACGGGACGACAGCGGCTTGGTATCCCGCTGTCGGCTATCGCAGCTACGACAGTGGGGCGTTGTTCAATGTCGGCTCAGGCGGCTACTATTGGTCGGCATCTCCTCATCCGAGCTACAGCAGCCGCGCGTACTACTTGTACTTCTACTTTGGCAATGTCTACCCCGCAGACTACAACTATCGCAGCAACGGGTGCTCTGTGCGTTGTGTCCGAGAATCATATTAATTACCGATTTATGGAATTTAGTCCCGTGCCCAGCACGGGGCTATAATCCATAACTTGTCATAGACAATGTTTTGTCTATGACAAAAAAAAAATTTTGAAAAATCGCGATTTCGCAAAAAAGAGGATAAATGACTTGCAAAGAGATACTTGAACTGGAAGAGACAAATACAAATTGTATATATCTTCATTACGAAGGAAACTTTTTGCGTGCTTATGAGCACTCGGCATATTTTGCTCACAGATATATCCACGAATTTAAGGTTACTAAGACCTATATTAAGGTGGTAAATCAGGATGTGGTACGCATAGGATTTCCAGTCAATGTATTTGAGAAGTGGGCACACGGGTATCAGCACGAATGGATAGATGAGAAGCTTGCCAAGATAGAGATGCGTGAGCCTTTCGATGAGATGGCATACATTAACTGGAAGGATGCTCAGGTACTCAATCCCAACGATAGGTTTACACCTCATACTGCCATAATCGAAAAGACTCCCGTATATAAAGTTGCTTACGACTATCTTTTGCAACTATTTACATTCTCGAAAAATATCTCGAAGGATGTAAACTCGGTAGTAGGAAAGCAACTCAAAGAGTTGTCCTATCGTATGTGCTATATGGTTAGAACGCTCTATGATGTGCCAGACAGAAACGAGCACATAGATGCCGCAACTGCAATATGCGATGAGATACTTTTCATTCTCCAACTGCTAAAAGATTTGCGTGAGATATCCTTGAATACTTATACTTTGGCAAGCGAGCGAATAGTGTCAGTGAGCAAGCAATTATCGGGGCTGCGCCGATAGGTTAAGGCTTATGGCGCGGTTTTTTTTTGATTCAGCAGCCCACCGATTTATTCGGTTATTAATTCCAAATCATCGGGGCGTTTAGCAATATCCGCTCCGATGTTTATTAAGCGGTTGCTCCCTTGTACGCTGTCGGCTATCGCAACAACGACAGTGGGGCGTTGAACAATGTCGGCTCAAACGGCTACTATTGGTCGGCATCTCCTAATCCGAGCAACAGCAACAACGCGTACAACTTGAACTTCAACAATGGCAATGTCAACCCCGCAAACAACAACAATCGCAGCAACGGGTACTCTGTGCGTTGTGTCCGAGAAGCAGAGAGATAATGCGCTACTCACTGACTTATTTGCTGCCTACTATAAAGCTCGCTCCAACAAACGCAACAAAAGTACACAAGTGCGATTTGAGCGTAATCTTGCCGTAAACATCTTAAATCTTTATGATGAGATTGTTAGTGGAAAGTATAAGGTAGGTCGATACACCTGCTTTGTTATCAGGCGACCAGTTTTACGCGAAGTCTTTGCAGCAGGGTTTAAGGATAGAATAGTTCATCATCTGCTATTTAACTATATCTCGCTCATATTTGAACGCTCATTTATTTGCGATTGTTACTCGTGTCGAGAAGGTAAAGGCACTCTGTATGGCGTACAACGACTGGAACATCATCTGAAAAGTTGCTCGCTCAATAATACCCGAAAATGCTATATTCTAAAATTGGATATTGAGAGCTATTTTATGAGCATTGACAGAGAGAAACTATTTGATATAGTGTACTCTAAAATCAATGCAGCACTCTCAAATCCCAAATCTGCAGAATGGTTGTCACCCGTATTTATAAAATACTCATCGCTTTTCCTTAGCATCTTAAAGACGGTAATATTTAGCGATCCAACCAAAGGTTGTTATCGCAAGGGAGCAGGTTGGAATCAATTGCCCAAAACCAAAAGTATGTTTTATTGCAGACCTGGATGTGGTTTGCCAATCGGCAATCTCACATCGCAACTATTCAGCAATATCTACCTCTCTTTATTGGACGACTACATTAAGCGTGAGTTAAAGTTTAAACACTATGGTAGATATGTCGATGATTTCTACATTATAAACACATCAAAAGAGCGATTGCTTAACGCCATACCTCTTATCAATGATTTCCTTAGAACAAAGTTGAAATTGTCGTTGCACCCAAGAAAAATCTATCTACAAGAAGCAAAGCGAGGAGTTAGATTCTTAGGCTCATATATTACGCCCTATTATACACGAGTGGACAAACGCTCCTATAATCGTTCACTCGTTCTCTGGTATGAGACTATTAGTACAACAGAGAATCCATACCAAATCGAAGCGGTCAAGGCGAGTTTTTCAGTATTCAATAAAAGCTAACATCAAAATTCATACAATCGCAGCAAATTTTCAAAATAACCGAATAAATACTATACGAAGTCTATCTTGTTTAATGCAAGACGGACTTTTTTTGTTTGTTAAAAATCTTATTTACTCACTTAAATCAAACAACTATGAGAGCAATTATTGAGAGCCGCTTTATGCAAGTGGCACTATCTGGCGGCAGTCAGATGACCGATGTGGAACTCAACACTGAGTTCGAGCGTTTCCAGCACGAGGTGCGCAACCTTTTAATGAGTGACAATGGTTACCTTACCATTGACTTTACCCTCCGCGACCTGCTGGCGCAGTTGGAGGGTGTGGTGTGCGGCAAAAAAAAATGAATTAATCTGTTTGTTAGTCAAACGCGCCAAAGCCAACCTCCGCACCTGCATTGCCCAGAATGAAAAACGCCTGACCTTCCCAGAACTCTTTACGCCACTTTCTCCGCCAACTCGCTCACCGTATCGGTGGAACGACAAATTCACAAAGCGAGACCTCATCGAACTCGCAACAGCCCTTGAAGCCACACAAGCTATTCTCGCAGACAATGGTAAGCCTATATCATTTGCGGAGCTTATATCCAATTTCGAACAGCTATTTAATATCACGCTGTCAAATCCTTACAAAGAACGCGATTTAATCCTTCAGCGCAAAAAGTGCATCACAGACTTTACTGCCCGTATGGTGCGCGCTATTGACGAAAAAAGTGCTACCAAATAGGCTCTGACTTGCAGCGTGTTGCAAACTTTCTTAGGGGTACTACCACTTGTAGTATCCCTATTTTATTCATCTGTTATACAGAACTTTGCACCCGAAAGCAAACGATAAAAACCGAAGAGTTATGAGGATTGAGGATTACGAAAAATTCATACGCCAGGAACTTATGAGGTATCGTTCCGAGGTGGAGAAGATTGCTTCGCAGCGAATGATCTCTTTTGAGGAGGAGTACATCGCAAAGAACAAAGCTGCCAAGATGATAGGTGTAACACCTCGTACCATTGACCGCTGGTCTATTGAGGGTTATATCAAGCGAGTTCGCGTGGGAGGTCGCATCTATTTTCAGCGCGAGGAGGTGCTGCGTGTAACTCAGCTTTACAATTTCGGCATTGGGGCATTGGCTACGGCACACCTACATCAGCCATTTAACAAATCACTATTGGAAAACAAAGAAGTTACAGAGTCGTACCGATGAACTACCTGACGGAAATACGACTCTTCTATGATTGGTTGGAGACACACCATCTCTCGCCATCATCTATCGCGCTCTGGCACGGATTGATGTATATCGCTAATCGTGCTGGGTGGGAGGAGTCGCTGTGTATTCCAATCAGCCGTATAGAGAATCGCACCCAGCTATCGCGCACCTCAATCTATCGAGAACGGCAACGCCTCCAGGAGGCGGGTCTGCTCCGCTACATAGAGCGCGAGGGAAGGCTCTCTTCCGTCTATCATCTTCAATCATTCGAGACACGCTTTGTGTGCCAATCTGGTACACAAGCCGACACACAACCAACAAATGCCGAAAATTTTGTGTCCCAGGATATGTCCCAAATTGGAACACAAAGTGGGACACAAGTTGGGACTATATATAAACTAAACGAAACTAAACAGAGAGATAATATTTTTACATCATTAGAAGAGCCACAGGGCGACATAGCATCAAAGGGAAAAAGAGAAAAAAGTTCCGCGCAAAAAGAGAAAAAGCGAAAGCCGAACTTCAACGCCACAAGTTGGCTCGAATCACTCGAAGAGCCCTGGAAGGAGATTATGATGCTGTGGTTTGACTACAAAGTATCAAGACGCGAGGAGTACAAAACGGAACTCGGAGCTCGAAAATGTCTATCACTCATTCGCAGGCTTTCGTCTAATAACGCTGACACAGCGCAGAAAATCATCGACCAAAGTATGGCTAACAATTGGGCGGGAATCTTCGCCCTCCGCGATGGTCTGGCACGAGGGCATCCACCAGATGGTCGCCAGTACGGACAGCGCATTGGTCAGATCATACAGAGCGATGATGACCAGAAGCGACAACGATATATCGACAAACTCAAAAACGCAGGTAAAAAGTAAATCAAAGAGCAAGATACAATGAAAAGTGTAAGTGAACTTATTGGCAAAATGATGGGAGAGAACATGCTCCGCATAAACGAGCGTTGGGTGTGGTCGTGGGGCAACCGAGACTACTGCGACCAACTCTTCCGCTACATCTTCCGCGAGGTAGATCGCACCTACGACTTCTACGAGCATCTGCCTGAATACGATGAGGTTATCGATTGGATGACCAACACAGACGACAAAGGTTTGATGCTTATGGGCGACTGCGGGCGTGGCAAGAGTGTGATTCTGAATGGCGTACTTCCCGTATTATTCCGAATGAAAAATCGTGTGCTGCAACCCGTACACGCGCAGAACTTCAGTGCAGAAGTTCCCAACCAGCGATTAGCGTGGGGAGAACGCCCAGCGACCTACCTCGACCGACTCCTCACAAATGGCTATCCCGCTATTGACGAGCTCGGCATCGAGCCTATGATGAACGACTACGGAGAGAAGAGCGAGGGCTTCAACCAGGTGCTGAATGCAGCCGAGCGATACCATCGTCCCGTCTTCGTTACTACGAACTTAACCGAGGTGCAGATTCTCGACCGCTATGGAGAGCGCACGATGGATCGTCTCGCGCACCTCTGTCGCACCATTCACTTTGAAGGAGAGAGCCTCCGCAAATAGCAATCTATGAAAGCACAACGAGTTATCTTCAAACTTAAAGATGGCAGACGCAAGTATGCCACCCACAACGGCTCAATGCTGTGGTGGGAAGAGAACGACCTGGCGAGTCTTTCGCGGAATGTCGAGCTCATCGGTATGCCTGCCTTTACTGCCGACTTCCAACGCTTCGATTTTGATATTGAATCGTTGCGCAGGAGATTTCCGAAGGCGCGTGTCGCTCGTGTTATTGGCTACGAGGTTGAGGATGCATATCTGCCGTTAGACCCTAATGTGATCTTCTGATATGCCGAAGTTAAAACGAACAACACCTCGTCCCTGGTTGCCGCAGCGAAAACCCTTTGAGGGATATCGCCACCACAACACCGAGTTCTACCAAAGCACACCCTGGCGAAAGCTCCGCGCCTTGAAGCTGGAGCAGGAGCCTATGTGCGAGGAGTGTCTCAAAGCGGGTCGCTTGACACCCGCCCAGATGGTCGACCACATCGTTCCCATCAATAAGGGCGGAGCGAGTCTCGACATTGAGAATCTCCAATCCCTCTGTAATGCCTGCCACGCTCGTAAGAGCGCAAAGGATAAATAGATGTCTAACTAAAACACATTGCTTATGATGTAAAACGATCGGTGGTGTTCCAGTGGTTCGCAACATACAAATCAAATCCACATTGTTTTCACTTCTACGAATCATTAATCACTAACAACAAATTATGTATGGGAGGGATTGGCAGATTGCTATATGGAACACCACCCACTTTTTGAAAGCTATGAGAACAACATTAACACTCAACCAGATAGTCGATGATTGGATTGCAGGGTGCGACCGCTTGCCTGCTACCAAGACCGACTACAAGCGCAAGATACGCTTGTGGTTTAAGTGGCTCTCATCAGAGGGTATTGATCCGCGAGAGCCAACGCGCGAACACATACTGCGCTTCAAACATGCCCTGCAGCAGCAAGGAAAGAGTCCATACACCTACTTTACCTATGTGGCTGTCATCAAGATATTCTACCGCTACTGCGCCATGATGCGCTACTACGAGGACATCGGCAAGGGACTGCAGTCGAGTATCCGTATGCACGAACACTGCAAGCACCCACTCTCTGTTGCGGAGGCACAGCGACTGATTAACTCCATTGAAACAAAGACTATCGTGGGCAAGCGTGACAAACTTATCATTGCCCTGATGCTACTCAACGGACTCCGTTCGTGCGAGGTTAGCCGTATCAACATTGGCGATGTGGAGCGTGTGGAGGATCGTGTGCTGCTACACATCCAGCGCAAGGGACACCTCGACAAGCGTGATGTGGTAGCACTACCAGAGATGACGGTGGAACTCTACGAGGACTACATCTCTGAGCGAGACTTCCTGCAGGACGATCCTTTGATTGTAAACCATTGCATTGGACGACCATCAACACGCCTCTTGAACACAACGATCTCCCAGATAGTAAAGATGCGCCTGCGCATTATCGGCATCAACGACCCGAAGATAACAGCGCACTCCCTCCGCCACACCTGCGGCAGTCTGCTGGTGGAGATGGGAACGGACATCGAGATCATAAAAGATCTGCTGGGTCACTCCGACTCCTCGACCACCAGAATCTATGTCGACATGGCACAGAAGCGTAGACTTCTGAGGGAGAATCCCAGCCGCCAGATTGAGGCTCTTTTATCGAAAAAGTGAGAAAAAACAAAGTAACTGATAGTCAGTAAAATGAAGGTAGAATTAATTGGAGTGTGAAGGGTTTAATACTCAAAGAGTTTGAGTTCGCCAAAAATCAGCTCAAAATCGCTGTAACTCTTTGATAAAAGATCGAAAAGCACTGCCCATTAAGCACCGCATTAACATCGAGTGCTGAGGGCTCTGGGAGCGCACCCAGCGCAGGTAGAATGACTCTGTGTCATACCAGTGTGACTTGAGGTCAGACAGTGTGACCTGGTGTCAGACAGTCTGACTTGGTGTCACCAAAGGGGGAAGGGGGTCAAATTCCTTCACACCCTACGAAAACCAATCGCGCCCCAAGTCTTCTGTACACGCGTGCAAAATTGGAGAAAAAGAAAAACCGCCCGTAGGCGGAAAACAACTAAAGTTTTTTTAATCACTCTTTGACTTGAGCTCACGCGGCATCAAAGAGCTGCCACAGTGCTCAACCAGCAAAAGAGAGTAAAATGAAATTTAAAATATTCATAATAACCCTGTTTTAAGATTTAAAGTCTTTCGACTATCTCTTGCCTTATTTGATATGGCAACGCAAAGGTACAATAATTTTATGAAAGGACGCAAGAAACTACCAGATAATATCAAGGCACTGCGTGGCACTGACCAGCCTTGCCGCATGACCGACAAGCCTGCGGTGCAGGGTGCAACGGTCATCAAACTTCCGAAAGTCGGCTTGAAGGGAACTGCCAAGAAGGTCTTTGCAGTTGTCGCCACCGAGCTGATGCACAACAATCTCCTCGATGTCTATGGTGTGGATATGGTCGTGGCGTATGCACGCGAGATGGCTCTCTACCACGATATGATGTCGGATATCGAGAAGGAGGGAGTGACCATTGAGGTCATGACCAAGACGGGTGTCGTTACGCAGATCAACCCGAAGCGCAAGGTTGCCGAGGGTGCACTCGCTGCCGCCAAGTCGCTGGCTGTGGAGTTTGGCATGACGCCATCGAGCCGTAGCCGAGTGTCGGCAATACTCAACGACAACACACCAAAAGATGAATTTGCAGAATTTGAAGAGATAGATGAGTAAGCAGAAACTACATACAGCCGAGGAGTATGCCCAGCAAGTAATATCGGGCGAGGTGCTGGTGTGCGAGTATGTACGCCTGGCGGTGGAGAGGTACTACAACGACCTCGATGTCGCTCTCGATAGAGGGTGGCACTTCGACCGCAAGGCGGCATCTCGTGCCATCAACTTCATCCAGAAGCTCAAACACACAAAGGGAGTATGGGCAGGTCAGCGTTTCAAACTTGAGCCCTGGCAGCAGTTTATCATCTGGAACATCTTTGGCTGGATGAACGCAGATGGCACACGCAGGTTTCGCTATGCCTACATCGAGATCTCGCGTAAGAACGGTAAGACGATGCTCTCCGCGAGTACGGGACTGCTGATGCTCTTTGCCGATGGCGAGTCGCGCCCAGAGGTATATTCTGCCGCTACGGTCAAAGACCATGCGAAGCTCTGCTTCTCGGATGCGGTGGCTATTGTCAAGGCGACAGACCTCAAAAACTATCTCACGCCTTACCGCAACTCCATTACCTACGAGCTGAAGGGCGGCACGATGAAGCCACTCTCCTCGGACTATGGTACGCACGATGGTCTCTCGCCCTCGTGTGCCATCATCGATGAGTTTCATGCGCACAAAGATAGTGGTATGTTCGATGTGCTCAAGTCAGCATTTGGCGCGAGGCGACAACCGCTGATGTTCATCATCACCACCGCAGGCTTCAACAAGGCGGGTGTCTGCTATGCCTACCGCGACAATGTCATCAAGGTGCTGCGTGGCGTGAATATCGATGACAGCTTGTTTGGCATCATCTACACTCAGGACTCGAAGGAGGAGTGGGAAGACCCGAAGATGTGGATCAAGTCAAACCCCAACCTCGGAGTGTCGGTCTCTGCTGAGTATCTTGCCGACCAGGTTAAGGATGCAAAGAACAGACCCGAAGCGGTTAGAAATGTGCTAACAAAGAATTTCAATCTTTGGGTGGATGCCGAGCGCACCTGGATACTTGACGAGAAGTGGATGCAGTGTGTTGGCTCGACACCGCTGGAGTCCTTGCGTGGCTGCGAGTGCTGGGGTGGTCTCGACCTCTCGAATGTCTCGGATATCACAGCCTTCGTGTTGCTCTTCCACGAGAATGACAAGTTCCAGCTCGTGCCACTCTTCTGGATACCCGAGGAGAAGATGCAGGAGAAGATACGCAAGGAGAATATCAACTACGACCGCTGGGTCTCGGAGGGTTATGTCAAGGTCACCTCGGGCAATGTCATCGACTACGACTTTGTCAAGGCAGACATCCTCCGCACCATCGAGCAGTACAACCTACGCTCGGCTGCCTACGATAGGTGGAACTCCTCGCAGACCATCATCGACCTACAGAACGAGGGCATGGAGTGTAACCCTTTCGGGCAGGGCTATGGCTCGATGTCTGCACCCACGAAGGAGTTTGAGAAGCTCGTCTTAACCGAGCATATTGAGCACTTCGGCAACCCCGTACTGCGCTGGATGCTCTCCTCGACAGTCGTAATGACCGACCCTGCGGGCAACATCAAACCCGACAAGGCGAAGTCCGCGCAGAAGATTGACGGCATCGTTGCCGCGATAATGGCTCTGGGCGAGTGGATGACTGCCCAAGCCGATGAAGACAACAACCCTTATAACCAGAGAGGAATGCTATCGCTATGAGTCGAAGACGCAAGATTACCAAATACCAACTCGCCCAGCGCGAAGTGGTGGAGCGTGAGCTCGAAGCCATCGCTCCTCTCTCGGCAGAGCACCTCCGCCTGCTCTCAACCGAGGGGTTTATAGATTACTACCTCCGTATGGCGGAGCTCTATCCAACACGCGAGGATGCCTACGAGCGATTAGAGAATCACTACAAGCGCATATTCCACAGACGCAAGTATGCCGACATACGCTCCTTGCTTAGGCGCATCAACAAACTCTACGATTTATAGGTGACCGATGGTCATTTATCGACCTTAATTAAGAGCATAAGTTTGCACCGAAACTAACCCAAACTTTATAACGGTGTCAAACTGGCTTTCTAATCTATTCACTCTTCGTAGGAGGGAGGAGCGCGTATCAGCCGAGCAACTTGAGTCGGCTATAAACGAGGCTCTTCTCTCCGACACCGTTTCTGATAACACATCTCGCAAATATATCTCTGAGGAGGGAGCTCTCAACCTCTCGGCAGTATGGGCGTGTGTACGCATCCTCTCCGAGACGGTAGGCACTCTCCCCATTCATCTCTACAAGCGCACCAGATCTGGGCGCGAGAAGGCATCGGGACATCCCTGCATCCACATACTCCAGAAGCCGAACTCCTACATAGGTCGCTTTGCCCTGCTGCACCACCTTATGGTGTCATGTACACTTTGGGACAATGGCTATGTGCGTATCCACCGCGATAGGCTCTACCGCCCAGTGCGCTTGCAGCTGCTCTATCCATATGAGGTTGAGCCCGTCCTCAGCGAGGACGAGGAGCTATTCTACCGCCTGGACTCTGGCGAGCTTCTCGGTACGGAGGATGTTATACACTTGCGAGGGTTATCTACAAACGGATACAAAGGCAAGAGTCCCATTGCGGTACACCGCGAGAATCTCTCGCTGACCGTATCGGCACAAGAGTACGGAGAACGCTTCTTCAACCAGGGTGGCAATATGTCGGGAGTGTTCAAATACCCCTCGACACTAAAACCCGAAGCCTACCAACGCTTAAAGCGTGATCTCATCGCTCAATCTACGGGTCTGCACAACGCCCACACGCCTCTGCTGTTGGAGGGCGGCATGACCTATGAACGCATATCCATTCCTCCCGAAGACGCGCAGTTCATCGCTACGCGCAAGTTCCAGAAGACGGAGATCGCCACCATCTACGGAGTGCCTCCGCATATGATCGCAGATCTGGAACGCGCCACAAACAATAACATCGAGCACCAGGGCATGGAGTTCGTGCAGTACTGCCTTATGCCCTACATCGTGCGCCTGGAGGAGGAGTTCAACCGTAAGCTGCTCCGCGAGGATGAGTTCGAGGAGTTCTACTTCCTCTTCTCGCTCAATGGTCTGCTGCGTGGCGATGCCAAGACACGCTCCGAATACTACAAAAACATGAACTTGATAGGCTCGATGTCAGCCAATGAGATACGCGCCCTGGAGGATATGAACGCCTATGAGGGTGGCGATGAGTATTTCGTGCAGGCAAATATGCAGTCCGTCAAGGTGGCTCTCAACCCGCCCGCCACAGCACCAACACCTAACACCCAAGATGAAAATGACAAAGACGAAAAAGAGTAACCAGATAGAGGTACGCTGCAACATCAGCGACCTCAAAGTCGAGAGCCGTCAAGCCTCCGAGAGCAGAATGATTGTCGGCTATGCCGCCAAGTTCGAGCGTTGGTCAGAGCCTATCATGGGCTGGTTTCGTGAGAAGATCGACCGCGACGCCTTCTCCGAGTGCGATGTTACGGATGTGATTATGTGCTTCAATCACAATGTCGACTCCATCCTCGCCCGCACCACCAGCGGAACACTCACGCTCTCGACCGATGAGGAGGGACTTCGCTTCGAGTTCGAGGCTCCCGCAACCTCGCTCGGCAACGACATGGTGGAGCTGGTACGCAGGGGCGACATCTCGAAGTGCTCCTTCAAGTTCACTGTCGAGGAGGATGAGTGGCGATATGCCGACAAGCAAAACCAAATGGAGTACGATGAGCGCACTATCCGCAAGATTGACAAACTCTACGATGTGTCGCTGGTGGTCTATCCCGCCTACAACGACACCGAAGCAGGTCTCCGCCACCTCGAAGAACGCAAACAGCAATACCTAAATACCCAACACCATGAAGAAGATCATCCAGACTCTACGCAGGGCGTGGCAGTGGACACTCCGCAGAGTGATCCTACCGACAGCCAAGTGGCTCGTGAGGGTGCTGCAAAAGTTCATCCAGCATCACGAGCAAGACTAACTCAACAACTCAAACTTAAAAACCAATAACCTATGGGAAAACTTAAAGTATTAAAGGAGAAACGCGCCTCTGCTTACAAGGCTCTGGAGCAGATGCGTCAGGAGTGTGACGGCAGAGAGTTTACTGCCGAAGAGCAGCAACGATGGGACAAAATGCTTGCCGACTACGACCAGGCTGACGAGGCGGTCGAGGCGGAGGAGCGTTTCGTGGACATCCAGCGCAAGCAGGCAGAGGAACGCTACCAGCAGGTGCGCCCCGACAACAGCAAAAACGAGGAGCGTGAGCAGGCGGAGTATCGCTCGGCATTCAACGACTACATCCTCAATGGTGCAAATGGCATCTCCACAGAGAGCCGCGCCATCATCGCCCAGCGCGACAAACTCGCAGGCTTGTCGGCAGGTGTGCTTATCCCTACCGAGCTGGCTTCGAGCATCGAGGTGGCATTGAAGACCTACGGAGGTATGTTCGAGGCGGGCGAGTTGTTCCACACCTCACGCGGTGGCGACCTCACGCTTCCGACTATCAACGACACCGATGCCAAGGCTGTCATCGTAGCCGAGTACACGCAGAACACGCGCAGAACTCCGACCTTCGGCTCGGTAACGCTCAAGGCTCACACCTATCGAACACCGACCATCCCTATCTCGGAGGAGTTGATGCAGGACTCTGCCTTCAACCTCGATGCGGTGTTGACCAACCTCATGAGCGAGTCCTTCGGCAGAGGTATCAACGAACACCTCACGCTCGGTACGGGAACGGGACAGCCCAAGGGCATCGTCACCTGCGCCACTGCGTGTGCAGATAAGGCTGCTGCGAATGCCATCACTCTTGACAACATCATCGATTTGATGAAGTCGGTGGATGCGGCATACGCCCGCAACGGCAAGTTCATGTTCAACCGCAACAC
>JAFZFR010000035.1 GCA_017555805.1 Alistipes sp.
AAAGCCATCTTCTTCAAAGACATCCTCCGTACTGGAGTAACATAATACCCCATCTTTATCACTACGAATTACTTCATAAAGTCCACGAACTGAATGATGATATGTTTTGCCATTGATTGTCACCTCAATATAATCTTCATTCAAAGAAATATTAGGGACATCGTCTTCCCCACTATCACTACAACCCGCAAACGCAAAACTTACCACACAAAATAATATGGCTATAAGTAAATTATGTACTCGTTTCATATATAGTATCTCTAAAAGTGCTATGTGTATCACAAATTTACATATTCTTTTTTCATTTTTGCAATCTCACAATGAAAATATAGGAGCAGAGGCACAACAAAAAAGCGACCTCGGTAAACCGAAGCCGCTTTTTCATTTAGTTAATGATGTAGAAAACCCCTTTTTAGTCAATTCCTAATTCCTACAATGCAATCTTGAAGATACACTTCTTCACGCGGCCCTCGCCGAGCATTGGGGCGTGACCATCCTCTGGAAAGAGGATTGAGAACTGACCCTTGCGTACGGTGTAGAAGCACTGTGGGGTGTCGGTGAAGAACTGCACATCCTTCGCCTCGTCGAAGTCAGCCTCTGGTTTGAGGCAATCGGGCTTCTCGCTCCAACCGAAATACTCCTCTGGGCCATCCAAAACCAACTGGATGTCGATATACTTGCGGTGCAACTCAAGGCGCGCCTCCGACTTATCGCGAAGGTCCAACTCCTGAACATTCACGAAGATATTGTCGCCGTCGATGTCGTGACGACCACACTCCATAGCCGCCAAATCGTGGTTCGCGATGTAATCAAACACCTCCTCGAAACGAGGGTGAAGCGCGTAGTACTGCGCTGAATTTTTCAATGAATCAAGTATCATAATCTTTGAGTTAATTAGTTGTCTTATTGTACAATAGGCGCGCCATCACGGGATAGTGGTCGGAGTAATTGACCTCGTTGTCGATAACGCTATCCTGCTCAAGCAGAGCCAGTGTCTGCTCGTCGGCGTACTCCCTGACGCCCTCGCCCTCCAGCGGTTTCTTGTCGCCATAGCGGCGCACCACGATGGTGTCGCCTCGCTGCGTCTGGGTCACCAAACCCCACGAGTCAATAACCTCATACGAGAGGACATTGAAACTCTTGGAGCAGAGGATATAGTCGATACGCAACATATCGAAGAAGCCACGATAGGTGTGTGTATAACCACGACCCTGCTCGCGGTAGGTGTCACGCAGACGGCGCGACATCTTGCGGTAGGTGTATGACACAGGGGTGTCGTTGAAGTCACCGCAGACAATCACGGGATAGGGCGAAGAGGAGATAATATGCTTGATGGTATCGACCTGCGAGGCACGCAGGCGGTTATTCTCCGTCAGGCGCGTAAGGATGCTCTGGAACTGCTCCTCCGATGACTCATCATCCATATATTCGTGATTTTCAACATATTTTCTATCGGCCTTGCGGATTGCCGTAGTGTGCAGATGGATGTTAAAGACTCGCATCGTATCATCCTTGATAGCGATGTCGGCCCACACAAAATTCTTCATCGAGTCGATGCGCTCCGCCCTCACAATCGGGTAGCGGCTATAAATCGCAGGGCTCAAGTTCGAGCGCTTCAAATCCTTGGGCAGGGCATACATAGGCTTAAGCAGAGTGTCCATAGCCTCCTTGAAGCCGAACTCCTGAAAGCAGAGGATGTCGGGGTTGATATTCTTAATCATCGACACCATAGAGTCGATATTTCGCTCGCGGTCGTCGCCGATGAAACTGCGTACATTGTAGGTCATCACCTTCATTGCCTTGCGATCGTACTTGGGCTCGGCATAGGTGCGGCGCACCTCCATACGATAAAATGACGACATACTGAAAAGGCCGAACAACGACACCAGAATGAGCGGCACCGCCACCCACATACGCCAGCGAATAATCCAGTAGAGCACCATCACCGCCTGCGCGCCATAGACAAAGGGCGCGACAATGCCGAGCGTAGTCACCTCGCCCCAGTTGCGGGGGTCGAGGCGTGGCACAAGCAGCGTGAGCACAAAGAGCACCACCACCGCCAGGGTCACAACGCCCATCAGTAAATCAATCACAAGACCCACAACCGAGCGACCAGAGCGCTGCGACTGCGAGGAGTATGTCGTACGATAGTATTCAGCCATCTTTTAGAAATATATTTTACCCTTCTTGCGCCACCAGTAGAGCAGAGCCAAGCCCCACAACATACCTCCCAGGTGAGCGAAGTGGGCAACGCCCGCCTGAAATCCCGACAGACCAAAGAAGAGTTCCAGCAAACCGTAGATTACAACAAACCACTTGGCCTTCATCGCGATAGGCGGAAAGACCAGCATAATGACATTATTTGGATGCAACACACCAAACGCCAGCAGCAGACCATACACTGCACCCGACGCGCCAACGGTAGGGATTCGCAGCAGGTCGAGCGAGCCATAGAAACCATTTGCCGCCACAGCGTGGATATACTCGGCATAGCCTACGCCTAACTGCAGGAGCGCCGCGCCGATACCGCAGACCATATAGTAGGTGAAGAAGCGCTGCGAGCCCAACTCATACTCCAACTGTCGTCCAAACATCCACAGAGCGAACATATTGAAGAACAGGTGCGACACTCCGCCGTGCAGGAACATATATGTAAAGACCTGATAGGAGTGGAACAGCGGGCTCTCGATATTAAAGAGCGCGAAACGCGAGACTATATCGTCACCAAAGGGCAACAACTCGGTAGCCAGCAACGCAACGCAGTTGGCGATAATCAAGTTCTTGACCACTGGTGGGGTCATATTTCGGCGTATATACATCATTTGACTAACTTAATTTTGATTTCAATTCATCTATCGCAAGTTCTGCCATAATGGGCTTGCCCGATGGCGAGAAACTGTAATTTTCACTTTCACACAATCTCGAAAGCAACTCCTGCGCCTCCTGACGACCTATCTTTGAGAGTGAGTGCGAGCCCTTGACCGCCATCACTCGCGCCAGGTCCTCCTTCATACGCTCCTGCGCATCGACATTCGACTCCACCTCGCGCAACAACTCATACAGCAGAGCATCAGCCTGCTCGACAGCCACATTCGCGGGCACACCGCCCAGCACAACGCGACCCTCGCCCTCGAGTTCCATATCGAAGCCCAGTGCGGCGAACTCCACCTCGTGCTCCTTCAAGAGGGAGTAATCATCCTCCGAGAGAATCAACTCCTCGGGGAAGAGCAACTTCTGCGAAGCGCAACTGCCACCCTTGAGCATCGCAAGATAACCATCATATAACAAGCGCTCCTTCACGCGACGCAAATCAACAACCATCGTGCGACCGCCACTAACTGCCATCGCCAGACCACCCGCCAACGGCATCACATCCGAGAAGCAGAGCGACTGCTCGACACTCAACTGCTGCTGCAAGGCAACGGCTGGCACGAACTCAAGGTTGCTCTCCTCATCATCCACCAGGTCGCCGAGATCAATGCCATCGCCGAAGAACGATGCCGACACCTCGCGGTACTCTGGCTCGGCTGAGGGTTCTGGCTCGGCTGATGCTTGTGACGCAAACGAACCAAAAGAGTCGAACGACATCTTTGGCTCCACGGGGGTTGTAGCGGCTGGCGAAATAGGTTCGGTGCCCATCATAAAGTCGTCGAGGTCCGACAGACCACCCCACGCCACATCACGCAGGCGAGGCATATCCATCTCGGGGCTCACGCTACGCGCCGCACGCGACGAAGCGCTACCCTTTCCGCCCCCACTCTGCGAGGCACGCAACATAGCCGACGAGAAGTCATCGATGCGTGGCGTAGAGGGCTCTACATCGCTGATGTAGTCCTCCCTGAAGGGGTTATAATCAACATTATCCGTAACCTTTGGCTCGGCGTATATCATCGTATCGTCACCCATCACTGGAATATCGAGCGCAGTCTGCTCGAACTCCATCATACCCACGCTGCCACTCTTAGCAAGCGTAGAGCGTACGGCGGCGCTGACAATCTGATTTACATCCTCGGCGTCGGCGAAGCGCACCTCGGTCTTATGAGGCGAGACATTCACATCCACACGGTCGGGCTCTACCGTCAGGTAGAGGAAATATGAAGGTGAGCAGTTATCGGGAATAAGTTTCTCGTAAGCCTTGAGAATGGCGCGGTAAATCTGCGGAGAACGGAAATAACGGCCATTCACAAAGAGATACTGCTCGGTATTCTTCTGCTTGGCAGCCGCGGGACGACCCACATAGCCCTTCACCTTGACGATGGATGTATCGACATCCACCTCCAGAAGGTTGGTCTTGATGTGGCGACCCACAACATCGATGATGCGCTCCATCAACGACCCTGCGCCGAGCGTGATGATAGGCATATCGTTTGACATCAACTCGCACCTGACCTGCGGATTGCAGAGCGCCACCTGACGAAAGACCTTCTTAATCTCGGTCACCATCTTGGTGCGGTCGCCGTTGAACTTACGGCGTGCGGGTGCGGTGTAGAACAGATTACGGACAAAGAACTGCGAGCCCACGGGACACATCGTAGGGGTCTGCGAGACAAACTCGCCACCATTGACAATAGTCACGGTGCCCACCTCGTCATCCTTCTGACGGGTGCGCAACTCCACCTGTGCCACCGCCGCAATCGACGCCAGCGCCTCGCCACGGAAACCAAAGGTTTGCAGGCGATAGACATCGTCGAAGTCGCGAATCTTGCTCGTTGCGTGGCGGTCGAAGGCCATACGGGCATCGATGGGTGACATACCGCATCCGTCATCCACAATCTGGATGAGTTCCAGACCCGCGTTGCGGAAGTTCACGGTCACCGACCTTGCGCCCGCGTCGATGGAGTTCTCCATCATCTCCTTGACCACCGACGAAGGGTTGTCCACCACCTCGCCCGCAGCAATCTGATTGGCTACAATCTCGGGTAAAAGTCGTATCTTGTTCTCTTTCTCCATTTTTTGAGTTGGGTTGAAGGGTCTTACTCCTCAATAATCTCTATCTCGTCGCCCTCCTCATAGTCGTTGGGCACGATAATCAGCGGAGCATAAGGGTTGAACTCCTCGACCTCCTGCTGCGCCTGCTCAAACTTCTTCTGCGATGAGTCGGTTGTCGCCATCTCGAAGATAGCGCCCATGCGTGGGATGAGCAGATAGATAAGCACGAAGAGCAACATCAAGGCTACGCCCATTGTCCACATCTTCATCTGCTTGTCGGACTTACCCTTCTTTGCCTCCTGCTCCTTACGCAGGTCACGCGCCTCGCGCTTCGCCTTGATATATTTGCCTGGCGTATATTCGCCGCTATCGTCCAAACGCTCGCCTCGCAACTCGGCACGACGCTGCTCACGCTCCTCCTTGGCGGGGTCGTAGTAGCGAGGTGTGTAGTTGAAACTATTGGCGTGACGCTTATAAGGTGAAAACCAACCCATAGTGCTAAAGTTTTTTATCTAAAAAAGTTCTTCATTCGCTCAAAGATATTCTGGCTCTCGACGCTCTCGGCGTGCTTGAAGTGAGGCTGCTCGGCGAGTTTTTCTACCAACTTGCGCTCCTCGCTATTGAGCGAATCTGGAATTGTGATATCCACCACAATCAAAATATCGCCTCTGCCATAGCCGTTCACATCGGGCAGACCCTTGCCGCGCAAGCGCAACACCTTACCCGCATGAGTACCAGCCGCAATCTTTATCTTGGCACGACCGTCGATGGTTGGCACCTCGACCTCGCCGCCCAGGATGCAGGTAGTAACTGGCAGATTCAAGTTGTGAATCAAGTCGTTACCATCGCGCACCAACTCTGGGTTGTGCTCCTCCTCGATTACCACCAGCAGGTCGCCATTCACGCCACCGCGGCGCGCCGCGTTACCCTTGCCCGATACGGTCACAGCCATACCCTCGCCTACGCCAGCAGGAATCTTAATCTCGACTACCTCGTCGCCACGCACTGCGCCCTCGCCATTACAAGCCGAGCACTTCGCAGTGATGGTCTTACCCTCGCCGTTGCAGGTAGGACACACGCCCTGGGTCTGCATACGACCGAAGAATGTATTTTCTACGCGAGTCACATAGCCCGCACCGTTACAAGTCGAACAGGTTGAGTATGAAGATGAGTCCTTCGCGCCTGTGCCACCGCACTTGTCGCACGCAACGGACTTGCTAATCTTGAGTTTCTTGGTTGTGCCGTTGGCAATCTCGGCCAAAGTGAGTTTCACCTTCACGCGGATGTCGCTACCACGATTTACTCGTCGGCCACCGCCACCGCCACGCGATGAGAAGCCACCGAAGTGACCACCGAAAATATCACCAAACTGCGAGAAGATATCCTCCATAGAGAATCCTCCGAAGCCACCACCGCTGAAGCCGCCGCCCGCAGCACCGCTCATACCCGCGTGACCAAACTGGTCATAGCGCGCACGCTTGTCGGGGTTAGAGAGCACATCATAAGCCTCCGCCGCCTCCTTGAACTTCTCCTCGGCATCCTTGTCGCCTGGGTTCTTGTCGGGGTGGTACTTGATAGCCGCCTTACGGTAGGCCTTCTTTATCTCGTCGGCATTGGCGTTCTTCTCGACGCCCAACACCTCATAATAATCCCTTTTCTCTGCCATCTGAATCGAGTTTTACTCACCTACTACTACCTTTGCGTAACGCAACACCTTGTCGCCGAGCATATAACCACGCTGAACGACATCAATCACCTTACCCTTCTTATCCTCGCCCGCAGCGAAACGAGCCACAGCCTCGTGGAAGTCGGGGTCGAACTCCTTGCCCACAGACTCAATCTCGGTTACATTCTTCTGGCGCAACGCCTCCTCGAACTTCTGCAACACGAGTTTCTCGCCCTCGCGCAAAGCGTTGATATCCTCGCTCTTCTCGGATGCAGTCACCGCGCGGTACATATCATCCAGAACCGAGAGCATCGACTTGATTACATCCGAGCCACCGCTCGCCACCAAGTCCATCTTCTCGCGCAAAGTGCGCTTGCGATAGTTGTCAAACTCCGCCTGAAGGCGCATATATTTATCTCGCCAAACGGCGATAATCTCCTCCTGTGAAGGCTCTGCCGCTGGCTCACCCTGCTCTGCGCCATCATCTGCCACATTGGCAGAAGTAGCCTGCTCGTCATCCGCCACATTGGCAGAAGCGGTCTGCTCTTCGACTGAATTAGCCTCCACCTGATTGATATCTTCCTGCTCTTTAACTTCCTGATTCTTAATCTTTTCGTCTGTCATATCTTTATGTTTAATCATATTTCCTAATACTAATAGCGCAAATTATATGCCCAAGCCTAACCTAAAATGAATATGGTTGGTCGTTTTGCAATATCTGGCACACCGCACTTGCGCCACTGGGCGATGGTGCGCGTAAGGATGAACTCGTCGGGCGAGGTGATGTCGCACGCGACGGTGAGTTTTACCTCGGCGGCGCAGACCTGCAACATCTGCTCCATAAGTTTCACATTGCGGTAGGGCGCTTCGATGAAAATCTGCGACTGATGCTCGCTGATGACCCTGCGCTCGAATGACTTGATAGCCTTCGCACGCTCGGGTGGCTTTACGGGCAAGTAGCCGTTGAAGGCGAATGACTGACCATTCAGACCCGACGCCATCATCGAGAGCAGAATAGAGGAAGGGCCCACCAAAGGCACTACCCTGATACCCTTGCGGTGGCACGCCTCCACGACCAGCGCTCCTGGGTCGGCAACGCCTGGCACACCCGCCTCGGATATTACACCCGCCGAGCGACCCTCAAGGATTGGCTTTACCATCTGCTCGATGGCAGCACCCGCCAGCGTATGCTCGTTGAGTTCCACAAACTCCAAATCGTCGATGCGACGAGCAATCTTCGCCTTCGATAGGAAACGGCGCGCCGAGCGCACATTCTCCACAATGAAGTAGTCGAGGCTGTCGATTATCTTGCGATTTGACTCGGGCGTCACATCGTAAACCTCCGTTAAGTCCGAAATCGGACAAGGTATCATATATAAAACTCCTGCCATTACTCTCTTACATATATGCGTTTTACACGAGCCGAGATTGAGGTGATAATCTCATAGGGGATAGTGCCCAGCACCTCGGCCATATCCTCGGGCGTGTTGCCCGCAACCGAAGAAAAGACACTCACCGAGTCACCCTCCATAACCGAAGCGACATCCGTCACATCAATCATACAACTATCCATACATATTCTGCCCACCGTAGGCACTGCGTGACCCGCCACCAGCATCTTCCACTTTCCGCCGCCGAGGTGTCTGTCCAGACCATCGGCATAGCCTATCGGGATGGTGGCAATAAGGCTGTCGCGCTTAAGTACCTCGCTGCGGCCATATCCAATCGCCTCGCCCGCCTTGCGCTCACGAATCTGCACGATGCGTGTCTTGAGCGCCGCCACGGGTTGCAACTCATCGTTGTGCTTGTAGCCGTAACCATAAAGACCCAAGCCCAGGCGACACATATCAAACTGCGCCTCGGGAAATCGCTCTATTGCTGCCGAGTTGGCGGTATGGCGAATAACCTCATAAGGGAGCGCCGCCGCTATCGTGCTGCTCATTGCATCGAAGCGGGCAATCTGCTCGCGAGTAAAATCATCCTGCGATGGGTCATCGGCACACGAGAGGTGGGCAAAAACACTCGCCACCCTCACATTGCGGTTGCCAACCAAGAGTCCACACAGAGTCTCCACCTCGCTCTCAACGAAGCCCAGGCGGTGCATACCCGTATCGAGTTTGATATGCACTGGGTAGCCGTGTGCGCCATAGCGCTCCACGCTGCGAGAGAAGTCCTCCAGCGAGTGGAAACTATATATCTCAGGCTCAAGCCTGTAATTTATCATCTTGTCGAAACTGCCCGCATCGGCATTGAGCACCACGATAGGCATCGTGATACCCTTCTGGCGCAACACCACGCCCTCATCGGCAAATGCCACGGCGAGGTAACTCACGCCCAGACGCTGCATCAACTGCGCCACCTCGACATCGCCCGTACCGTAACTGTGCGCCTTGACCATCGCAACGAGGCGGTGGTTCATCGGCAGGAACTTGCGGAAGTAGCCCACATTGTGGGTCATCGCATCGAGGTTTACCTCCAGCACCGTAGTGTGGCTCTTGCGCTCAAGATGGTGGCAGATACGCTCGAAGTGGTGACGGCGATTGCCCTTCAAAAGAATTGTGCAACCCTCAATATCTTCGTGCTTTAGACCCTGCATCAGCGCCTCGGTGGTAGGATAAAACTCGCTACCCGAAGCGAACTTTTCGGCATAGGCTGCGATGCGCTCGCCCACACCTATAAACTTCTTCACGCGCGCCTTCTTCACCAACTTCGCCACGCGCGAATACAACTCCTCGTCGCTCATTCCGCTCTGCAGGATGTCCGACACGATTGCCACCGTATCCGCACCCAGCGCCACGCTACGCAGCGTATCGAGCGCCATAGCAAGGGAGTTTATATCTGAATTGTAACTATCGTTTATGAGCGTCGAGCCAGCCTCACCCTCCTTAACCTCTAGGCGCATAGCCAAATCCGAGGCCGCGAGGGTCAAATCCTCATACCCAAGCCAATGGCACAAGCACTTCACTATCTGTGCATTTGCCACCGTAGCCTCGCTCGGCGAGACAACCTCGGGCACCTCATAGAAAGCGGCATCGACCTGACAGAAATCGAACTTATCGCTCGCCAGCACCGCCGACAACTCGACATAGTCGGTGTGGAAAATCAGGGTCTTGGCACGCTTTGCCAGCACCAGTTTCTCGCGCACCTTCTGCTCCACGCTATCGAAGTTTGCCTGATGGGCATCGCCAATGGATGTGATGACCGCAATGTCGGGGCGAATCATCTGCTCCAGGCGAGCCATCTCATCGGGCTCGGAGATACCCGCCTCGATGAGCGCCACCTCCTCGTCGCCCTCAATCATCAGCAGCGACAGAGCCACGCCCAACTGCGAGTTGTAACTCATCGGCGAGGCAAAGAACTTCACATCCTGCGGCAACGAGCGGGCCACCCACTCCTTCACTACGGTCTTGCCGTTGGAGCCAGTGATACCCACCACAACGCCCTGAAAGCGAGCGCGATGCTCCGCCGCCAAGCGTTGCAGAGCCTCGATAGAGTTCTCCACCACGATATAACCTATGCCCTGCAGTGCGCCCACCTCGCTGTCACGCTCGACCATAAAGGCACGCACACCGCTCTGATACATATCGGCAAGGAAGTTATGCGAATCGTGATTCACACCCTTCATAGCGACAAACATAGCACCATCGCCGAAGGCGCAGTTGCGTGAGTCGGTCACAACATCACACACCACCACATCTTCGCCGTAGTGCCTGCCCTGGCACATCTGCGCTATTTCCGATAGTCTATATCTCATCTTCTAATTTGTTTTGAATCTTACCACGGTGATACCCGCGCCACCTCGGTCGGCGTGCTCATCCTTTGCCGACTCCACCTCTGGGATAGAGCGCAGATAGCGGCGTATCTCCTGCTGCAACGCACCCGTACCCTTACCGTGAAGGATAGTTACGCCACCGACGCCCACCATAAGTGCATCATCGACCAAGTCCTGCACAACCTCCAGCGCCTCCACAGCACGCATACCGCGTACATCGACGCTATCGCGGAAGTTGAGTTTGCGCGACGATATATCGACCGACAACACAGTACGCGCCTGGGTTGGTCGGATAGATTTCTTGTATTCGGCATTCGACACGAGGATAAGTTTATCCTTCTCGACCATCGTCAAGATTTGACCAAATGCCACCTGTGCCTTCTTGCCCTTGATGCTCTGCACCACGCCGAGCACCTCCTGACCCTCAATCTTCACCTTCGAGCCCACCTCGATAGGCTTTGGTGCGGGTACTGCGAGTTCGGGCTCTGCTGTCACAGCCTCGCCCTTGCGCTTCTTGTTCTCCTCGCGGCGTGCCTTGCGGCGCATCAGTTTCTCCATCTCCTGCTCAACCTTGTTGCTGTCGAACGCCGAAGAGGTCTTCTCTACCGACTCCTTGAAGTCGTCCAACTCGCGGCGCGCCAGACGCGTAAGTTCCTTCTCGGCCTGCGCCTCCTTGATTGTGCGGATGGTGTTCTCAATCTGGCGGTTGGCATCGGCAATGAGGCGCTGTGCCTCCTCCTTTGCCTTGGAGATAATCTCCTTGCGCTCCTCCTTGATGCGGGCGAGTTGCTGCTCGTAACTCGACTCCAACTCCTCGACCTTGCGGTCGGTCTGGCGGATGCGGTCGCGCTTCTGCGACCAGTAGCGGCGGTCACGCGCAATCTCACGCAACTGACGCTCAAGGTTGATATGGTCACTACCCGCCTTATCACTCGCCGTACGAATGATATCCTCTGGCAAGCCAATCTTGCGGGCAATCTCAATAGCGAACGAACTGCCAGGCTTGCCCTGCTCCAACTTAAAGAGTGGGCGGATGTTCTGCACATCGAACATCATCGCGCCGTTGGCGATGCCGTCGGTGCCCGTCGCATAGTATTTAATATTGGAGTAGTGGGTGGTGATGACACCATAACAACCCCTCTCCAGCAATCTCTCAAGTATAGCCTCGGCTATCGCGCCACCAATCACTGGCTCTGTACCCGAGCCGAACTCGTCAATGAGCACCAAAGTCTTCGACGATGCCGCCTGCAACATATTCTTCATATTGAGCAGGTGTGACGAGTAGGTCGAAAGGTCGTTATCCATCGACTGCTCATCGCCGATGTCGATGCAGATGCTATCGAACACCGGAAGCTCGCTCATCTCGCCCGCCGTAACGGGGAAACCGCACTGGAACATATACTGCACGATACCCGTAGTCTTCAGACAGACTGACTTTCCGCCCGCATTAGGACCCGAGATTACCAGAATGTGCTTCTCCTTGTCGAGTTGCATATCCAGCGGCACCAACTCCTTCTTCTCGCGCTTGAGTGTCTGCGCCAGAAGGGGATGGTAGGCGTTGCGCAACACCATTCTGTCATCCAGCGACACGATAGGCTTGCCCGCGCCGTTCTCAATAGCCCAGCGCGCCTTGGCACGCACGGCATCCATCTCCGAGAGGTACTCACCCGCCTCCGAGATAGGCTCTGCGTCGGGGCGCAACTCCTCGGTGAACTCGGTCAAAAGGCGCACAATCTCTCTGCGCTCGGCATACTCCAACTCCTTGAGTTGGTTATTCAACTCCACAACCTCGACTGGCTCGATGTAGAATGTTCGTCCCGTAGCCGACTCGTCGTGGATAAAACCATTTAGTTTGCGCTTATTTGCAGCCGAGACGGGGATAACAGCCCTGCCGTCACGGATGGAAATCATTGCATCGGCATCCACCACGCCCGCGCGCTTGGCGTTGTTCAACACCTGCTGCAGACGCTTCGACACCTGACCCTCGTGCTCACGGATGGCGCGACGGATAGCGAGCAGTTCGTGTGATGCACCATCGCGAATCTCGCCATCATCATCCACCAACTGATTGATGCGGCGGATAACATCAGGAAAGACGCAGACGCGCTCACTACGCGCTCGCAAACGAGGATACTGCTCCTCGCGGCGGCTCATAATGAAGCCCACCATATTGCCCACCGCCGTAAGAGCCTGTCGCAAGATGACAAGTTCCTCGGCCGTAAGGAATGCGCCCTCGACACCAATCTTCGCCACTACGCCCTCCAGGTCGGGGAACTCATCGCGTGGCGCGTCGGGGTCGAGCATAATGAGCACACGCATCTCGTCGGCGATATCCTGACGAAGGGTAATCTCCTCCGCCGAAGTGGAGAAGCGCTCGCCTCGGATAATCTCGCGCGCCGCGAAAGTGTTGCACAACTCGACAATCTGCTCACGCAGACGGTCAAAACCTATCTTTTGCTCAAAATTAGATGGGTAAATCATCACTACTGGTTTTGAGCCTCCTTGATTGCCTCCAACTCTGCCTTTGCCTTCGCCTTCTCGACCTTCTTGTATGGGTCGCTACCGAAAACAGAGACATTGATATAGCGCTTTGGGTTCTGCTTCAAGTCCTCAAGCAACAGCGAGAGGTTGTCGCTTGCCTGTGTGAGGTTGTTGTAGAGTTCATCATCACGCAACAACTTGCCCACGCTGCCATTCTCGTCGTTCACTGACTCAAGCACTGCATTGAGTTTAGCCACTGCGCCCTCAACCTCGGCAATGAGGTTAGACGCTGCGAGGTCAGACGAGAACTTGCTCATATTGCCGATGATAGCATCCACCTCCTCGGTATTCTCGCCAAGACTCTTCGAGAACTTGCTGAGTGATGCGAGAGCCTCCTCGAGGTGTGTGCGCTCCTTGGCAAGCATTGCGTTCACATTGCCAGTCACGCCATCGACATTCGACACGATGCTGGTGATGCTCTCGGTATTCTTTGCCATCAGCGAGTTGATACCCTCAAGTGTCTGTGTGAGGTTATCCATAATGGTTGTGACCTTTGCCAAAAGACCCTCCATCTCGTTGGTTGCCATCTCCATCAAATCGGCGCTCTGCTCCGACTCGATTGTGCCGCCATCGGGGATAATCTCCGACGATGAGCCATAGACAATCTCCACTGCCTTACCGCCCATCAGACCATTGCTGAAGATCTTTACCTTTGAGTCGGCGGGCAACTGATAACGCTCATCAATCAACATCGTGAGTTCAACGCCCTTGGTTGGGTCCTCGTTGAGTTCAACATTGGTTACGGTACCAACCTTCACGCCATACAGAACAACCTGCGAGGCTGGCATAAGACCGCCCACCTGCTCATAGTAAGCGTAATAGGTGTTTGTCTTACCAAAGACATCGATACCCTTCAAAAAACTAATCACGCCCCAACCGATAAGGAGCATAGTCACTGCAAATAATCCTACTTTTACTTCCTTTTTCATATTCATCATTTTTTTATTTTACGATCTCTCCGTCACGGTAATGAACGACAAAAGCGTCGGCGAAAGTACGCCTAATTGTAGCCAAATTTCGTTGTGCTTCGGCTCTTGTCGAATACTCTCCGTAACAATATTTATACTTCAGCGCACCAGCGCCGATGTAACACTTCACCTTCTGGCGGTACGATTTGAATGCCGCATCCGATGTGGAAATCTCCTTATTCGACGCAAGCACCTGAATAGTGTAACCCTCTGCTGCAGTGCTCTTTACCTCCGCTTTTACCGCCGGCTGGGCTGACTTTGCCGTTTCTACTGACTTTTCTGGCTCAGCGGGTTTTACTGGCTCGGCAGGCTTCGCAGTTTGCGCGGGCTTCGCGGGCTCGACTGGTTTTTGAGCGGGTGCTGGCTTCGAAGGCTCGATTGGCTCAACATCAGCCTCATCGCCCGACATACGATTGATGTGGTTCACATACTCCTTCACCGCATTACACAACATTCGCGCAAGTTCATTCTGACCCTTCTCGGAGTTCATATACGCCAACTCGCGGGCATTCGACATAAAGCCAATCTCGGTGAGCACGCTTGGCATATCCGTTGCGTACAACACCTTGAGCAACTGACGGTTTACGCGTCGGGCGTTTCGTCCTCCCTTGGCATAGTGTGACTGCATAATGCGCGCCATCATCTCGCTGTACTCACCATAGGTGAACTGCAAGTTCTGGATGTAGGCTCGCACCATCGCCGCCGTATTCTCGTCGGACATATCAATCAATTCGTCCTTATTGTTGTTGTACAGAGCGCTCTCGTTGTAGCGTGTCTCCTTCTCGCTCTCGCCCATAATGATGGTCTCAACACCATAGACCGAGGTCGCCTTTGGCGCGGCATTTGCGTGGATTGAGATGAAGAAATCGCCCTCCGCCTTGTTGGCAATGTTGGCACGCGCCGTAAGGTCCTCATTCAGGGTCTTACCCAGCGCCACATCGCTCTTGCGTGTATAGACAACCTTCACCGAGGGCAACTCCTTTTCGATGAGAGCACCCAACTTCAATGCCACCTTCAGGTTCAAATCCTTCTCCTTCACCTTGCCATAGACTGCACCAGGAAAAGCACCGCCGTGACCCGCATCAATAACAATCACTCTGACGCCTACTCCGCCGCCCTGGGCATAGAGTCGCTGGCCCACAAAGAGTGAGAGCACGAAAAAGATTGACAACCAAACTATTTTATGTTTCATAAAAACTACAAAATATTAGCGATTATCCATAAAAAAACGCTATATTTGTCGGTTAAAACACCTCATCCAAACTCACCGCAGAGGACTGTTTGGGTGTTTTTGCCGACGCGTCGGCAAAGGTACAAAAAATTATTGACATTTTGGGCAAATTTAGAGTTAAATATATCCTTTCTGTAGCAATGTTTTTGCTCGCCGTGCAGATAATCTATGCATCTGCTCTTCACGAGCGCGCGATTGTGCGTACCCAATTTGCTACCCAGTCGTTGCAGGACACCCTGTCGGAGCGTCGTCAGTCGCGCCGTCAGTCGCGTCGTGACACCACAAATCTCAACGCCGCGACCAACGCCGTAACAGACACCCTGACCAGCACCGAAGATGGACCCGCCACATCGTTCAGCGTCGATAGCATCATCGCCGCAATGACCGACACGGTGGCACACCGCCAACGCAGCGACGGCAAAGGCTCGAGTCTGGGTCAGGTAATCTCGGGTAAGGCGAGCGACTCGCTGCACTACGACCTGCGTAACAACCGAGTATATCTCTACAAGCAGGGTACTGTAAACTACGACGATATGTCGCTCAAGGCCGACTTTATGAACATCGACCTCGACAACAAGGAGATTTATGCCTACGGACGCAGTGATACGGTGAATAATCAGGTGACTGTCACACGCCCCGAGTTCACCCAGAGCGGTAGCACGCTCCATATGGACACCATCAAGTACAACATCGAGACCCAGCGCGCCAAGATTAAGAACATCGCCACACAGCAGGGCGACGGCTGGTTGGTGGGTCAGGCCGTGAAAAAGATGGAGGACAACACCATCAACATCGGCGATGGTATGTACACCACCTGCGACCGCACCGAGCACCCCCACTTCTACTACTGGATGTCGAAGGCAAAGGTGCAGACGGGCAAGAACGGCAAGGTGATTATGGGTCCAGGTCACTTGGTAATCGAGGATGTGCATATCCCATTCCTGGGTCTGCCAGAGGGCTTCTTCCCGTTGAGTTCTGGCCCAAAGTCGGGTATCCTGATGCCATCGTATGGTGAGGAGGCACGACGCGGATTCTATATGCGTGACCTGGGTTACTACTTCACCCTCTCCCAGCATATGGACCTCACACTTACGGGTGGTTTCTACACTCTCGGCTCGTGGGAGGCGCAGGCTACATCGCGCTACCTGAAGCGATACAAATACTCGGGTAACTTCGACTTGAGTTACGCCAATGTGCGTACGGGCGACAAGGGCGACCCCGACTTCCTCAAGCAGAACACCTACCGCATCCAGTGGACACACAGTCAGGACCCAAAGGCAAACCCAGGCTCGACATTCTCGGCTTCGGTAAACCTTTCATCAAGCGGATATAGCCGTTACTCGGCAACCACACTGAACGATATGCTTGCTACGCAGACCAACTCTTCAATCTCCTACTCGAAGAACTGGGCGGGCACACCATTCTCGTTCTCAATGAATATGGCCGTCTCGCAGAACTCGCAGACACAGGCCATCTCGGCTACGCTGCCTAACATCTCGTTCAATGTGTCAAAGTTCTTCCCCCTGAAGCGAAAGGTGAAGATGGGTAAGGACCGCTGGTATGAGAAGATTTCGATGAGCCTCTCGACCAAGATGACCAACTCGGTGTCGGCAAAGGAGAGCGACATCTTCACTCGCGAGACATTCAACAAGATGCGTAATGGTATCCAGCACTCCATCCCAGTGCAGGCTTCGTTCACGCTCTTTAACCACCTGAACATCACGCCGAATATGAACTACACCGAGCGCTGGTACTTCAAGAAGGTGGAGAAGGAGTGGGACCCAACGACCAACACCATCAAGACCCTCGACCCAGAGTATGGCTTCTACCGCCTCTACAACTACAACGCGGGCGTCTCGATGTCAACAACGCTCTATGGTATGTGGACCATCAAGGAGAAGTACAAGGCCTCGAAGTTGCAGGCTATCCGCCACACTATCAACCCACAGATGAGCCTCTCATACGCACCAAACTTCGGTAACCAGAAGTTCGGCTACTTCAAGACTATCCAGAGCGACTCTACGGGTCGTACGCAGACATACTCACCATTCTCCGAGAACGCCTACGGAACACCATCCTCAGGCGAGAATATGTCAATGTCGTTCTCGCTCTCACAGAGCCTCGAGATAAAGGTCTTGAGTAAGCGCGACACCACTGGCGTTAAGAAGGTGAAGGTGATTGACGACCTCTCGTTGAGCGGTTCGTATAACTTCCTCGCCGACTCAATGAAACTCTCGACAATCGGCATCTCGTTGCGCTCGTCGCTCTCAAAGAAGTTCGGTATCAACCTCCGCGCCACACTCGACCCTTACGAGGTGACTCCACAGGGTAAGCGCTACGACAAACTCACCTGGAGTCGCGGTAACCTCGGTCGTATTATGAGTACGGGCTGGAGTTTCGGCTACTCGTTCAAGTCGCGCGACTCGGGCAAGCCAGCTATCAACGACATCAACAGCATACCGCCAGAGTATATGAATCCGTTCTACGACCCTTACGGTCAGTTAGACCCTACTCTGCGCCGACGATATATGTCGCAGGCATACTACGACTTCTCGCTGCCGTGGAACTTTGGTTTTAATTACAGCGTAAGTTACGCCGTAAATTATGTCAATAACGGCACGACGGGTATCCAGCGCAAGATTACGCAGACGCTCGGCTTCAACGGTAGTATCACGCTCACCGAGAAGATGGGTGCCACTCTGTCGGGTGGTTACGACATCTCGGCGGGTAAACTCACCGCGACATCAATCAACTTCACGCGCGACCTGCACTGTTGGCAGATGTCATTCTCGTGGATTCCATTCGGTCACTACAAGAGTTGGAACTTCCACATCGGTGTGAAGGCGGGCTCGCTTCAGGATTTGAAGTATGAGAAGAGTCAATCAATGTACGATAACCTCTACTAACGCCGATGGGAAGCCTGCGCCATATACTCCTCTACATCCTGCTCACCCTGCTCCTTGCGCCCCAAATCGTGGCACAGGAGAGAGGGGATGTGTTGCGTATCCTCGCCATTGGAAACAGTTTTTCGGATGATGCGATGGAGTACCTTCCCGCACTGCTTGCCGACCTTGAGATAGAGGATGTCGAGTTGGCAAGGCTCTATGTGGGTGGCTGCTCGCTGGAACGCCATCTGAACTTCTACCGCCAAGACGAAGCGCCCTATGTATTCAACCGCTCGGAGGCGGGCAAGAACCATTGGGTGCAACACAAGGAGCGCTACTCGCTCCGCCGAGCACTTGCCGAGAGCGAGTGGGACATCATCACCCTGCAACAGAACTCGGGTAACTCGGGCATATATGACTCATTCGAGCCTCACCTCGGCGAACTGATAAAAATCATCCGCGAGGCACAACCCAACGCCCGCATCGCGTGGCATATGACCTGGTCATACAGCAGCGAGAGCAAGCACGGCGACTTTCCACGCTATGAGCGCGACCAGGAGAAGATGCTTCAGGCAATCCACACCGCAACACAACAGGCAATGGAGGCGCACCCCGAGATTGAGATTATCATCCCTTGCGGTACTACGATTCAGTCGCTACGCAGGTCTGCGATGAACAACTCGCCCAAGGACCTCACGCGCGACGGTTACCATATGGGCTTCGGTGCGGGTCGCTACGCATTGGCTTGCACCTGGTATGAGGAGTTGATAAAGCCCCACTCTGGGCTCTCGATGGCGGGCAACACGCTACGCATCAATCGTGGCGAGGTGGCGGTATCACCCATCGTGGGCGCATATTGCCAGAAGGCTGCCGCGAAGGCCGTAAAGCATAACTTCAAGCCAAAGGCGGTGAAGCGCATCGGTGGTTATCTGCGCCGAGCAGAGCGACGCGGCACAAGCAAGATAATTTAAGTAAAAAGATATATACCTATATATAATGTCCAGTTTCCTACAAGTAGAAAATATCAGCAAGTCGTACGGCGACAAGGTGCTTTTCAGCAATATCAGTTTCAACATCAACGAAGGTGA